>CALEYM010000796.1 GCA_937926185.1 uncultured Bacteroidota bacterium
AGTAGATAAGTCCTTTATTGAATTTTTATCAAGTTTATATTTTAAATTCGCAATGATCCCTGACTCGCTTTGCGCGACCATAATATCGCCAGGAGTAAAAACAAATCCAGGTTCTCTTCTAAGAAAATTATTTGGTTTTATTAACCTGTACAATAATTTACCAATGGCGTCAAGGATAGAAGTCTTCCCCGATCCATTTTCTCCAAAAAACACCACTACATTCTCCTCCGGAAAATCGACAGCAGCCTCCTCAAAGCCCCGAAAATTTATCAGTTCCAGCCGTTTGATACGCATTGTGCTTAATTCTTTTACAAATGTACCCGATTTCAGGCAATTTCACCCCACCTTACACTCCACCCCCAACTTTTCCATTTCCATCGCAAAATCCGAATCTGCATTCACTTTGCGGCTGGTGGAGGCGAAAGGCAGGGCCTGTTTGTTCGTACGGTCGAGCAGGCGCATTTTGAGCGTGTGTTTGCCTTTGCGGGCCTTGCAGATGCGGTCGAGTTGGTCGAGCAGTTCCATCGTGAGTAGTTCGATGGGGATTTGCAGCGTCACGGCGGCAATTTGCGAGCCGCCGACGGTTTCGAGCAGTTCCACTTTTTCGGGTTTGAATTCGTATTCGTCGCTGTTGAAGCGTTGGCGGTAGACGCCGGTGAGGTAGAGGCAACTGCCTTCTTCGAAGTAGTGTTTGAACTGGGCGTAGTCGTTGCTGAACAGCGCGATTTCGAGGTTGCCGGAGTAGTCGCTAATGGTGAAACGCCCCCATCCGGTGCCTTTCTGGCTGATGCGGTGTTCGGCCTTGGTGACGAAGCCCGCGATGCGGATCTTTTGCCCGGGAAAGTTTTCGATACGGTCGAGCGGGCAGGTGGTGAGGTTTTCCACCTCGAATTTATAGTCGTCGAGCGGGTGGCCGCTGAGGTAAATGCCCACCACGTCTTTTTCGCGTTGCAGGAGGGTGAGCAGGTTCCAGGGCGCCACTTTGGGTATGGTTGGTTCGGGGATGCTGACCGAGTCGGACAGGTCGCCGAACAGGGAATTGGTCGACATGATCTTATCTTCCTGGTGTGCGGCGCCGTATTTGAGCAGGTGTTCGATAAAGGATTCGTATTTGTCGGAAGGCGCAAAAAAAGTGGCGCGCGCACCGCCCTGCCCCCCCTGCAGGGGCGGTATTTCGTCGAAAGCGCCGGCGAAAGCCAGGCATTCCATCACTTTTTTGTTGACGGTGCGCAGGTTGATGCGGCGCATGAAGTCGAAGATATTGACGAAGGGGCCGTTTTGCCGGCGTTCCTGGATCATGGCTTCCACGGCGGCTTCGCCCACGCCCTTGATGGCGCCCAATCCGTAGCGGATCACGCCTTTTTTGTTTACCGAGAAGTTTACGCCCGATTCGTTGATGTCGGGGCCTTTTACGTCGAGGCCCATGCGTTTGCACTCTTCGAGGAAGAAGGTGGTTTTGTCGATGTTGCCCTGTGAGTGGGTGAGTACCGAGGCCATGTACTCGGAGGGGTAGTGGGCTTTCAGATAGGCCGTCTGGTAGGCGACGAAGGCATAGCAGGTGGAGTGCGATTTATTGAAGGCGTAGGAGGCGAAGGCTTCCCAGTCGGTCCAGACCTTGTCCAGAATTTTTTCAGGGTGGCCTTTAGCCATAGCGCCTTCCATAAATTGCCCTTTCATTTTATCCAAAACCGCCTTTTGCTTCTTGCCCATTGCTTTGCGCAAAACGTCTGCATCACCTTTTGAAAACCCGCCAATTTTTTGGGATAACAACATCAGCTGTTCTTGGTAGACGCAAATACCAAAAGTATCTTGCAGATACTCCTCCATTTCCGGCAAATCATAGGTTACCTGCTGCCGGCCGTGTTTTCTGGCGATGAAATCGGGTATATACTCCAGCGGCCCCGGCCGGTACAGCGCGTTCATGGCGATGAGGTCGTCGAACTTGTCGGGTTTGAGTTCGCGCAGGTATTTC
>CALEYM010000797.1 GCA_937926185.1 uncultured Bacteroidota bacterium
ACCGCATCCTGCGCACGCTGAAAAACCGCTTCGGCAGCACCGACGAAATGGGCATATACGAAATGCGCTCGGAAGGCCTGCGCGAAGTGAGCAACCCCTCCGAATTGCTGCTTAGCCAGAAAGACGAAGAACTCAGCGGCTGCGCCGTGGCGGCCACCATGGAAGGCCTGCGCCCTATGCTCATCGAAACGCAGGCGCTGGTGAGCAAATCGGTGTACGGCACCCCCCAGCGCTCGGCCACGGGTTTCGACATGCGCCGCCTGCAAATGCTGCTGGCCGTGCTGGAAAAACGCTGCGGCTACTATTTCAGCATGAACGACGTGTTCCTCAACCTCGCCGGCGGTATCCGCGTGGAAGACCCCGCCATCGACCTGGCCATCGTGGCCGCCCTCGTATCCTCCCTGCTCGACGTGAGCATTCCCTCCAACGTGTGCTTCGCGGGCGAAGTGGGCCTGAGCGGCGAAATACGCGCCGTGAGCCGCATCGAACAACGCATCGCCGAGGCCGACCGCCTGGGCTTCAGGGAAATGTACATTTCCAAGTACAACGCCAAAGGGCTGGATTTTAACAAGTTCGGGATACGGGTGATGACGCTGGGGAAGGTGGAGGAGTTGAAGGGAGCTTTATTTGTGTGAAAGGCCGATCTAATCCGGGAAAGTGATGCTTGAACTACATCCGCCACTTTCACTGGCACAGGAACATCGTTGACGTTTACATTTTTCAAATATGACTTGGTCGCATGTAGAACAAGGCAGGTTAACATTGCACTCCATGCTGCATCCCGAAGCGTTTGTAAATAACAAGCTATTGCCATCTAACGATAGAATAACGGCTACCTTGCTGGGGACAGATTGGTTGGGTCGTTCCCCTTCGGCTTTTATATAGTAGAAAAGACCCAAAGTATCCGTGGCAGATTCTGCCACTGTGTTTACCAAGGTTACGCCATTTAGCACAAATGCAAGGGTATCCGTTAATTCTGAATCGCTCATAATTAAGGTAGGTTCGCCATTAATGAGTTCGCCGACTTTAATTTGAGCCGGTATACGGGTTGCAATAGCCAGGAGAACCAAAAGGATCGGCACTTTAAAACAGGATTTCATCATACATTCAGTTTTAGGATAAACAGATATGCAAAAAAAAAAACAAATATTTGAAATTTCAAAATTTTACAAAAAAAAGTTCACTAAATTACAGTAAAATCATCAAAAAAACTGAACTATAAACTGAATGCCTTTTAAAATTTGAGAACAATGACAGTTTGCCTTCAAAATTAATAACTATTACCTTTAGCCTAAAATTTCACATTCTTGACCATGACCGTACTGACAAAAAAAATGACCTGGGCCGAATACCGCGCACTGGAATTCGAGGATACCGATAACTTCCAATATGAACTCTTAAACGGTGAAATCGTGAAAAAAGCCTCCCCTACCGTCCAACACCAGCGCATTTCTATGCGGCTGATTGCCGCCTTTTTACAGCATCTCTCCGGAAAAGATATTGGAGAAATATTCCATGCCCCCCTGGATGTAGTTTTGGACGACTTCAACGTACCGCAGCCGGATGTGATCTTTATCCGAAAGGAACGCGGCCATATCATCCACGAACAGGAGCAAGTGATCATAGGCGCCCCCGATATTCTGGTGGAAATTATTTCCGGTGGTTCGATCAAAAGGGATCGTATCGAAAAAAAAGACCTTTACGAACAGTTCGGTGTGCCGGAGTTTTGGATTGTGGATCCAAACAACCGCTCGGTAGAGGTGTACCAATTGCAGGAACGCCGGTACAAGTTATTCGCTTTTGCCGCGGAAACGGGCAAAGTCCAGTCGTCCGTGCTGGCGGGACTTGAATTGGAAGTGGCTGAAATTTTTGGGTAATATGCTGATACCCTAAAGCGTTCTTTACCGGAAAACAAAACCAATCCGTCTCGTTATGAAATCCCTGCTTGTCTTATCCGTCTTTTCCCTGTTGCTCACCTGCGATACCGCGATAAATCCCGCGCTGCAACGGGCAGGCATCGGGAATAACGGTTCACCGGTTTCCATAGACGATATTTCCGCCCAGGCAGTGCTCGACGAAGTGAACGCCCTGCGCGCCAGAGGCTGCAAATGCCCCAACAGTCGCTACTCGCCACCGGCTCCACCGCTGCATTGGGAGGAAAAACTGGAACAAGCCGCCCAATCCCACGCCGACGACATGTACCGCGGCCGGTATTTCGACCACAACAGCGCCGACGGTACCAGTTTCTCCGACCGGATCAGCCGGGCCGGCTACCGCTGGAGCGCCGTGGGTGAAAACATCGCCAAGGGCCAGCCCACCGCCCGGGCCGTCGTGCACGCCTGGGCCAACAGCAAAGGCCACTGCCTGAATATGATGAACGCTAAATTCGACGACATGGGCGTTGGGAAAACCGGGCCGTATTGGGTGCAGGATTTTGGGGCGCGAAAAGAAGACTGATCAGGGTTGTACACGCCCTTTCCGTCGAACTGCGGGCGCCTCCCTTCCCTTTTTACTTATCTTCGCGCCGTTTTTATCAAAACGGCTCGTACATGAAAAAATATCGCCTGCTCCTTTTTGCCCTGTTGCTCGCTCCCGCCTTTATCGGGGCACAATCCAATCTCACCATGGCCGACGCCATCCTGAAAGGCCGTACTGCCCTCGCTCCGGCCAACCTCAAACAGGTGCAATGGATACCCGGCGCCAACCAGTTTACGCATGCGCTCAATGGAAAGTTCGTGCGGATCAACGCCGCCACCGGCGCCACCGACACGCTTGATTTACTGAGCGGTATTAATTACAATCTCGAAAAACAAGGATCGAGACCCCTGG
>CALEYM010000798.1 GCA_937926185.1 uncultured Bacteroidota bacterium
GGCGTCCAGGTCTTGCACTTGTATTTCCGCCAGCTTCAACAAATGCCGCAACAGTATGCGGTCAAAATCCCGGCTATCTTTTGCGTGTTGAAAAGGTCTGCCGAGTTTTGAAACCAGGTTGTTCAGGTATTGATGATCGCGCAGTTCGAAGTGAATAATGATCTCCAGTATTTTGCCCAGCAGTTGCAGGTCATGCCGGTGCGCATGATGCCGGATGCCGATCAGATCGAGGCAATGACCCAGGGCCTGTTCGTATCGCGCCAGGGCGAAAAGCGCGATAATATGGTTGTAACGCAGCGTGATTTCCCGCGCCCTGTTGATCTTGGCGCCGTATTTTTTCAGCGCTTCTTCCACGCCTGGGAAAACCGCGCAAGCCTCTTCCAGCCGGTTGGTGTTCAGGTAGAGTAATTGTTCGGCCAGGAGGATATTTTGTACCAGTTCGGCTTCCAGGTCAAGCGTAGCGGTAGCTTTCCCGTTCATGGCTTTCAACTCATTCAAATGATATTCAAAACGCTCAAACGAACGCTCCGCTACGCAAAAATTCAGGTAATTGGAAAAATGCCGGATGTACTGTCCAAGGCGTTCGTTTTTAATGTCCGGTTTTTCTTCCCACAAAGTCAACAGTTCATCCCCCCTTGCCATGGCTTCCCGTGTGTTGCCCTGCAAAAGGGCTTCCATCGACAATAATTGGCACCGATACATTTTAGCCAAAAATGTCGGCGCGGTTGCTCCGCGGCCCGCTTGCGGTTCCCGTTTGCCGGCGGGCATGGTGGTCTCCCGCGTGGCGCCTAAACGAAATTGCAGAAAAGCCCTGAAATACGCGACAAACTGGCGGGCTTCCACGTCGAGAAAGCCGGTAATTTCGGCGATTTTTTCCAGGCGTTTGCCAATGGATTCGGCGTACGATTTAAAGTCCGCCTGGGTTTCAATCCGGATCAGGTGCTGAAGGATATCAAATGCCAGGGCGTGGTACTCGTATTGGAGCGCCAGATCCAGCGCATCGTTGAGCTTGCCGGAGGCAAGACCGAGCAAACCCCGGTTTTCCAGGATCAGGGCGTCCCGAAGGTCGGCCTCGATCTCGCTGCGTTTGCTGTTTTTTTCATATAACTGACGTAATGATTTCAAAATGGCCTTCGACAGATAATTTTTCATTGCCGGTATCGGGCCTTCTACGTTCTTTTGCCTTAGATTTTCTTCTAATACGTTTTCATCCACATCGGGCACTTCGTTCCCCGACTCCCATTGATTCGAAATATTTTCCAGTTCCTCAAACAGCGCCAGATAAGCAGGCTCGCTGCCATCCTGTTTCGTCGCCTGCAAACTAAAGTTTCTTCGCTCGGCTTTTGATAAACTTTTGATTAGCAACAACATATCGCTTGTACGCATAGCACTTCGGTTACATGAAAATAATAAAAAACAAGGCGGATTTTGGAATTCTAAAAAACGGAAAATTTAACAATTGCGGTCGCGCCGGATTTGTAAAACCTTTGTATCGTCTTAAGATAAAAACAGTTCTTTGAAAATGTATGCTTCAAACATTTTTTCCTCGATTGAGGGCCGGATCAAAACGCTGCTCATGGCGGCGCCCGACCCGGGCGACCGGGATCAGACCGGGCGGATTTCGGCAGTGCTGAACGTGCTGCCGGCTGATGCAGGTTTGCTGGTATGGTGCAATTATGCGGCTGACCGGGATGCGTTGCAGGCGCAGCTACAAGTCATGCACAAGCATATTAAAATATTAAGGGGTGACGCCGGAACACCGCTTCCCGCCGAGTTTCGATGCCTGGTGATTTCGCCTGCCGGCGAAAAGGAAAACTACTCCCACTGGGTGCGCGATCCCTTGTTATTTTGTTGGGGAAACGGTAAATCGGTAGGAATACTGAGGAGTCGCGGGGCGAAACTGGAAGACCAATCCTGGCCGGAGAAATATCTGGGCAAAATTAAAATTGGGAATTTGACATTCACGGTAAATAAAGAAACTTTTTTACCCGTTGCCGGCGGAAATTTTTTGTGCCACCAAAACACCGTATTCGTCGGCCATCACCAGTTTGCCGCTTTTTCGGCCGAAACCGGAATTCAGGCAACAACGGAACAACTGCTGAACGCCCTGAACGAAAACGGCAACTTTACCCGCGTGATCCGGATTGGCGAAACGACCGCCCACGAGCCCACCCGCCTGCCGCACATCGATCTATACCTGACCCTGACCGGCATACGCCGCGGATGGCGCAAAAAATACGTCGTCCTGCTGGGCGAATGTATGGCCATTCACAAAGACCAGGCGCCCGATGCCGACGTAGACAACATCGCCGCGGGCATCAACCGCTACCTCGGCGCCGTAGAAAAACAGCTGGTAGCGGAAGGGTTCGAGCCGCTGCGAATACCCCTGCCCCTGATCGCGGCGGATACCCTGCGCAATGCCAGCCTTTGTTCGTACAACAACTGCTTAGTGCAGCGCGCCGACCCGGAAAATACCGTGTGGCTGCCCCGCTACACCTTTGAGCGCGAACCGGAGCCCTGGTACGCGGCGCTGAAAACAGCCGAAGAGACCGTGACGAAAACCTGGGAATCGCTGGGTTATTCGGTGCGGTTTGTCGACGCCAACTTCCATTCCATTTTGGACGAATACGGCTCGCTGCATTGTATCACACAAGAAATCCGGCGTGTTTGAAGCGCCTTGCAACATGAAACAAACAAATCGTTTAGCACAAAGACAAGAAACACCGGTCACACTTTGTCAATGTGTTCAACATAACTGAAACCATCATTTTCACCAACCAAACAGTTTCATTATGAACGATTTACTCAAATTCCGACTGCGCGTGGGTCAGGTGTGCCCAAACCTGATCACGCCAATTACCATTTTGCTGCTTTTCTTTGTGGCCACCGCCCACCGAATCGCCGCCCAAACTCCGCCTCCGCATTTGCCATGCGAGAAAGAAACGCCAACTTTTATTGGGAGCCCCGACCCTACTTTATGTGAGCAGTTTCCGAACTTTTCCTGCGACATCCAGATTGGGGCGGGAACGCCCTTCCCTAAATCCTCTATGGTAGGGTCGTTGTCCCTGGCCGGGAATGTCTGCATTATTGGCGATTTTGAAGTGGACCAACCCTTCACTTTCCTCAACGCTGTTATCAAAATTAACCCCGGCGTAACAATTTCGATCACGCCCAGTCCAAACTGGTATGAGCCGGGAAGTTCCCTGTATATCGACAACTCCAGGTTGTTCGCCTGTAACGGACTTTGGAAGGGTATCACGCTCGGTCATCTTTCCACTTTAGTTACGCAGAACAACACTGAAATCGAAGATGCGGAGACGGCCATTTATGCAACCGGATTATGTGAGTTGTACATCCAACAGACCACATTCAACCGCGACCGGGTTGGCATCGAACTGAATCAGCCCATCCCCAACAGTTTTGTTCCGGGCCCGATCGTCTGGACTTTTTCGGGCAATAATTTTACCTGTGACGCTCCCCTGAACGGCACGATTGACGAGATTACTTATGCCGGGGTAAAATTATTTTACAACTTTCTTTACACTTCACAGGTTGGCACAAACACCTTTTCCGACATCCAATACGGCATCTATTCTGAAGGCAGCGCCATCAGCGCATATAACCTTGTTTTTCAAAGTATCCGTCGTGACGGCATTTTTATGGACAAGGGCAATATGAATCTTAGGGCATCGCAATTTTTAAATGGGTATGACAAAGGCATACATATCGAATCTGCGAATAACGTTTCCATTTCCAGCAATTGCTACTTTCGTTGGGATGACGATTTGCCACTACTCGTGCCAGACCTGAACCTATATTACGGCATCCATATAAAAGGTTTTGCCGTCGCAAGCAACACCAATATTTCCGGAAACCTTTTTTCTGCTGACCTGACATCGGAACAAAAAAGGGTAATCGGAGTATGGTACGAAGGTTCCGATATCGGTGGGGGGACGGCTATTGGCATGACGCAGAACACACTTCACTTCTACGGAGGCCCCGCGATAGGAATACTTTTGGAAGGCGATTTTCCAAGCGAAAGCCGGATTAATATTTATAATAATGATTTTGACATCCAAAACCAACTCGGAGCCGGAGATCCTGCCTGTGTCTGGAGTTCTGGGGATAAATACGATTTCGATATTATTGGAAACAGGTTTTATAACGGTCTGCCTACAAATGGCTGGGCTATGGGAGTGATATTGCGGGGGTCGGAAGGCACAGGGAACCAGGTAAGTGATAATCATTTTGAGCCTGGCCTTTATCTTGAATCTTACCTCTGCGGCGTTCAGGTGCAGGATTTCAAAAACACCAAATTCTGCGCTAATACCTTCTTGAACGCCAACCGCTCCTTCTGTTTTGGAGGGCAAAACATCGGCACGGATTTTACGGGAAACATTGCTTATGGCTCACAACTATTGATGTTGTACGATCAGTCCTGGATCGAAGACCAAGACCAAAAAGGCAACCAGTGGGTGGCTGAATATCAAGGGATTATTTTGCCTTTCGTTGCATTCCCACAGGCTGAATGCATAAATCCGGATTTTGCTGATTATTCAGAATTCCATGTCCATACCCTGCAGTCAACGACACATACAGGCCCCGGCTTTAACCCATTTCACCCACGGGACATCTTCCCTGATGATGAAGACGAATGGTGGTCACAACAAAATGGCACCCCAGCAGGTGGTTGTATTGACGAGATTATTGGGACGGGCGATGGTGACACTAAACTCAAAAGAGCAGTTGCCGACGGTTCGCTGGCAGCCCAATTCAGCGCCCCTTCCATGAACTGGCAGGCTGAGCGCACGCTTTATTTTGCCCTGAAACAAAACCCCTCGCTGGAAAGCCTCTACCCGGCCTACTCCACTTTCATGTCTGCAAAGGAAGGTAGTAACATAGACAAATTGTACCAGGTTGCTACTGCCTTGAATGGCGCGCGGAACGGAGACGCAACTCTGCGGAGCGATGCCGCGAACAACCGCACTTCAATGGACGATGTGTTGGTGCAAATAGAGGCTGCCCACGCGGCATGGCAGAACGCCTCAACGACCGCCGAGAAAGAGGCTGCCAAAACCACCATGCAACAGGAAACAGGCGAACTAATGGCGCTTTTGCAAAATACGGCCAATTTCCAGGCTACCTACAAGCAAAATCTCCAAAGTGCGCTTGCCGGCATCCAACAAACCAACAACAGCATCAGCAACGCCAACGAATGGGAGGGGTATGAAAAAACCGTGAATTCGATTTTTATCAGTTACCTCCAAAACGGGGCCTTAGCAGAAGGGGAGCAGGCGGATTTGGAAACAATAGCGAAGTTGTGTCCCAAAGTTGGCGGCATGGCGGTGTACAAAGCCCGCGGCATCCTGCCCGAGTGCGTCCGGGTGGTCGACTGGGACAACCACGAAGGCTGCTACCCCGCGCCGGAGCCGCTTACGCCCGTCGAGCCTCGTTCGGACGAGCACTTTCCCTCCCTGAAAAATGTTGAAAGCGTGCAAGTAGTCCCCAATCCAGCCTTCGAAACGGCGACTGTTGTTGTTCCTGACGGGAAGCAAGGGAGCATAAGGCTTTTTAGTGCTTTTGGCAATTTAGTGTCGGAGCAGCAGTTCGCGTCACCGAAAACAAGTTTCGGCCTGACCATGCTGCCGACGGGCATTTATTACTTCGACATTCTCTATTCCGACGGGCAGCGTGAGTGCCTGAAATTCGTCGTGTCGAAATAAAGCAGATACACTTTATGGGCACGATATGTGACTTGCCCCGCTTTTTTTCATCACACAATCCGTTCAGGCCATGCGCTTTATATTTTCTTTACTCTCCGTCTTTCTCCTGTGTGTTTTTATAGCCCATGCACAGCAAGGCTATGGCAACCAATGGATTTTTGGGCGCTTCAGTTTCCCCAATTACAGCCCTTCGGGCACGATTCTCAATTTCAATGATGACACCCTGAAAATAGAGCCGGTTGACAAGTCGATGGAATTGGAAGGTTCTTGTGCCATTATGTGCGATTCTGTGGGAAAGTTACTGTTTTACTCCAATGGCTGCTATATCGCCAACGCCACTCACCAAGTGATGGTCAACGGCGATTCTATCGGAAAGGGCTTGCTGGAAACCAGTTTTTGCAATACAGGCGGGAATCCAACGATTCAAGGTATGATAGCTTTGCCCAAACCCGGATGCGATAATCTTTATTATCTGTTTTATACGGATATCGACGACCCTTATTTTATGCAACCCTTTTTCCCATTGGCTCCCGTAACATTATACTATTCAGTTATTGATATGGCAATGGAAAATGGATTGGGAAGGGTTGTTGAAAAAAATGTAATTGTTTTGCAGGATACGTTTTCAAGAGGCATGATACAGGCTGTGCAACATGCTAATGGAAAAGACTGGTGGATTATTCAGCCAAA
>CALEYM010000799.1 GCA_937926185.1 uncultured Bacteroidota bacterium
ACCCTCTAAACCCTCATAAACCCTCTAAACCCTCATAAACCCTCATAAACCCTCTTCTAATTCACCGTCCTGCACCGCGCATTATCCAGTATCGCGTCCTCCCAGCCCACGGCAGCGCCTTTCGATTCGTCCACACATTCGAAAATGCCGTTGTACAGCGGCGGGTACAGCAGGGGCGAAAACGCGTTGGTTTGCCGGTCGATTTCCCGGATATGGTACAAATCGCTGATATCGATGGTCACCAGGTCTTTCCAGCTGTCGGCGTACAGGCGGTTTCCGCTGATCGTGAAATCCGTGATAGCGGGAATCTGGAAAAAAGTGAGCGCGAAGACGTGCAGGGAATCTTTGACATTAAAGACGTGGATGCCTTTTTTTTGTTCCAGCATAAAAAACAGGGTGTCCTGCAAAAAAATGGTTCCGGTTTGTTGCGTGGGTTGGGGCGTCAGGTTTTTTATATCTGTCAATGCCGAAACGGGCAGGTAAACGGGGCGTTTGCCCGGGCCGCTGTAGGCCTCTATTTCCGGTTTTTCGCAGCCGCTGCCACCGAGGACGGTTAGCAGCAGGGCAAACAGGATTGCCGGAAAAAATGCGCGTTTTTTGTTATTTAGCATAAACGAAGGTTAAATGGAACGATACCTCTAAATACGGGGTAAAATTAAAAAAGGTTGGGTTCCGCCGCTGTTTTTTTATTTTATCGGAGCCGCTGCCGGCTCTTGCAATCCGGTTCATTAATGGTGGTGAACCTACAGGCTTTTACAGGGAAACGCCCCGTTTCCAGGGTATAAAATCGTCCTGACCGAGTCGTACTGCGGCCACCTCCTCCTGTCCGCTGGCTACCCGTATGACGTAATCGAGCAGTTGTCCGGCAGTCTGTTCAATGGTCATTTCGCCCCGGATGATTCCGCCGGCATCGAAGTCGATGATGTCGGGCATGCGTTGGGCCAGGGCGGTATTGGTGGATACTTTGATCACCGGCGCAATGGGGTTGCCCGTGGGCGTACCGAGGCCGGTGGTGAACAATACGACCGTAGCGCCGGCAGCTACCTCGGCGGTAGTGCTTTCCACGTCGTTGCCGGGGGTACAGAGCAGGTTCAGTCCCGGGCGGGACACTTTTTCCGGATAATCCAGCACGGCTGTGACGGGTGAAGTGCCGCCTTTTTTGGCCGCGCCGGCCGATTTGATCGCGTCGGTGATCAAGCCGTCGCGGATGTTGCCGGGCGAAGGATTCATATCGAAGCCGCTGCCCGCGGCCTGTGCGCGGCGGTTATAGATGGTCATCAGGCTGGAAAAACGCGCGGCCGTTTCCCGGTCGGTGCAGCGATCGCACAATTCCTGTTCGACGCCGCAGAGTTCGGGAAACTCCGACAGGATCACCGAGCCGCCAAGCGCCACCACCAGGTCCGACAAATGCCCCAGGGCGGGGTTGGCCGAGATGCCGGAAAAGCCGTCGGAGCCGCCACATTCCAGACCGATGCACAGTTTGGACAACGGCGCCGGGCGGCGCTCCAGGCGGTTAGCCTCCACCAGACCGGCAAAGGTTTGTTTCAAGGCCGCGGCGATCAGGTCGGACTCCAGGCCGATCTTTTGTTGTTCCAGCACGATCAGCGGTTTTTGAAAATCATGGTCACGTTTTTCGATTTCTTCTATCAGCATGGCCGCCTGCGCATGTTGGCAGCCCAGGCTCAGCACGGTAGCGCCGGCCACGTTCGGATGTGTAATGTATCCAGCCAGCAATCCGCAAAGCGCCTGCGCATCCTGCCGGGTACCGCCGCATCCGCCTTCGTGGGTGAGAAATTTTACGCCGTCGATATTCGGAAACAGTCGCTGCGCTTTCGAATCGGCATGGGTGAGCAGCTCGGCCTCCAAAATTTCGCTCACGTCTTTCCCGGAGGTGTACAAATGGATCAGCTGCCGGGTTTGAGCGCGGTAGTTCCGTTTTTTGTCGTAACCCAGATCGTACACTAAGGCTTCGCGCAGGACATCGACGTTGCGGTTTTCACAAAACACCAGGGGGATCACGAGCCAGTAATTGGCCGTACCCACAGAGCCGTCGGGACGGTGATAACCCAGAAATTCGCGCATGCGCCAGGCAGACACATCGGGGGCATCCCAAAGGGTTCGGTTCTCGCCGCCAACCCCGAAACCGTGAGTGGCGTGTTTCAGGTTGACCGTGGTAAGCAATCCCCCGGCGGGTACCGGTTCCTGTGCCTTACCCACCAGTACCCCGTACATGCGTACCTCGTCGCCGGCGTTGAGGTGTACGGCGGCAAATTTGTGCTTGGCGGGAATAGCTGTACCGAGGGTCCAGCTGTGTCCGTCCAGGCGAACGGTTTCACCGGCTGCCAGATCGTCGAGCGCAACGATGGCGTTGTCAAGCGGGTGTATTTGTAATATTTTTTGCCTCATTGGTCAAAATGAATTCGTGCAATACTTTAAAAGCGCCTTTTTCGAGAATGGCTGTCACAAATTTATGCACCCGCTAATATCTAAAAATCTTATCCTGTCATTTGCACACTGATAATTTCGCAGTACATTGTTCCCCGAAAAACCCGAAAACCAATCGGAAATAAAATGTTAAGCGCTGTTTGACCATTTTTAATCATTGTGTTCCACCTTATTTTCTAACCATAATCAAACTTTATGAACCTGTTTCTATTTGAAATGCTGCGAAGGCACCGGCGCGGGGTATGCGTCGCGTTGCTGCTGGCCGCTTGCACGGCCACCGGTTTTGCTCAAAAACGCGTCACCGGAACCGTTACCGACCGCGACGGCGCCGCGCTGCCAGGCGCCACGGTTACCGTGAAAGGCACCAACCGCGGCACCACCACCGACGCCGCGGGGCGCTACGCTTTAGAAGCGCAACCGGGCGAAGAACTCACTTTCTCCATGACCGGCATGGAATCGCAAACCGTGACCGTCGGCGCCGCGTCCGAACTCAACGTTACGTTGCGCGACGCCGACTTCCAACTGGGCGAAACGGTTATTACCGCGCTGGGTATCAAGGAAGACCGCCGCAAACTGAGTTACTCCACCCAGTCCGTCCGGGGAGAGGAACTGCAGGGCACCCAACGCGACAACGCCTTTCTTTCCCTGCAGGGGCGGATCGCCGGGTTGAACCTCGTACCTACCAGCGGGGTGGCCGGCGCCACGGTCAACATCAACCTGCGCGGCGTCAACTCCATCGGCAGCAGCAATCAGCCGCTGATCGTACTGGACGGCCTGCCCATCAACAGCGCCACGCTCAACCAGCACAACCTGTACTCCGATGGCGCCGCCATCAGCGCCGACATCAACAACAACCGCGACGAAGCGGGTAGCCGCCTGGCGGAGCTGAATCCAAACGATATTGAAAGCGTAACCGTACTGAAAGGCCCTGAAGCGGCCGCTCTCTACGGCAATGAAGGCGCCAACGGCGTTATCCTCATCACCACCAGCAAGGGGAAAGCCGGCACCGGACAGCTGACCTATAAAAACCGTTTCTCCACGTCCAACGTCTACCTGTTCCCCGAAATTCAAAAAGTGTACGGCCGGGGCGTCAACGGGGCGGCTGCCGCCAACGACCCGGATTATTTCGGGCCGAAATACGAGTCGAACGCCGTTTTTTACGATAACATAGACAATTTTTTCCAAAACGGGAACAGCATGCGCCACGACATGGCCTTTGAAGGCGGCACAGAGCGGCTGACCTACCGTTTGTCGGGGGCCTATCTTAAATCCGAAGGCGTCATCCCGACCAATGAATACGAGCAAATCAATACGTCTCTGAGCAGTGAGGCCAAATTGCTGCCCTGGTTGAAGGCCTCCACCCGGTTCAGCTATACCCGGACTGATAACGTATTACCCCCCGGCGGCGCCCTGGGTTATCTGACCGCCTCCATGCGCTACCCGGCCGACCAGGACATGCGGGAGTACCTAACCCGGGAAGGCACGCGACGCCTGACGCTTTCGAATACCACACCTGATGTGGATAACGACAATCCGTTTTTTAACGTAAATAAAAACGCCCGACAGGAACTGACCGACCGCACGATCGGCAATATCACCCTCGATGCCGAAATCCGCCCCTGGTGGACAGTCACCGGGCGTTTCGGCGCCGATATTTTTACTACCGATGCCAACCGGTATTTCCATCCGGAATCCCGGATCGGTTTTCCCAGACAGGGTTGGCTGGAAAACTACACCGACCTCGGGCGTTTGCTGAATTCCAATATTTTCACCACCGTCAAAAAGAACACCGGCCGGCTGACCGGTTCGCTGTTAGTGGGTACTGCTATCGACGACCGGCGCAATACGGTGACTTCGGTTTACGGGGAAAAAGTGTATCTCCCGGATTACAACAGCATCAACAACACCGACCCGGCCACCCAACGGAACCGGGCGTTCCTGACGCGCACGCGCCTGGTTGGATTGTTCGGCAAAGCCGAGGTCAACCTCGACAACTGGCTAATCCTCAACCTCACCGGCCGCAACGACTGGTCGTCTACCCTGCCGGTAGCCAACCGTTCGTATTTCTATCCCTCGGCCGGTCTTACCTTTGTGTTCTCCGACATGCCGGGGCTGAAAGGCAAGATCGCCGCGCTGGACTTCGGGAAAATCCGCGCCTCCTACGCCCAGGTGGGCAACCCGGCGCCACCGTACCGAATCCGGGCCCGGCTGGTGCCGCAAACCTCCACCGGCGGCGGCTTTCTGTACGATTTCTTCGGCGACAACCCGGCCCTGAAACCGGAAAGTGTGACCAGTTATGAAATAGGTACCGACCTGAGTTTCTTTAAAGGACGCGTATCCGTCGACTTTGCCTGGTTCTCCAAGACTATCAGCGATCAGATCGTCACGCAACGCCTCAGCTACGGTACCGGCTTTATTTTCGGCCTTCTGAACGGCGGCGAACTGAATACCAAGGGCATTGAAATCCAATTGGGCCTGAAACCCGTTAAAGCGCCGAATTTCACCTGGAGTTTTCTGGCCAACTTTACCAAATACAGCACGGAGGTGCTGAGTTTGCCGGCCGAGGTGAGCGAGTATTACGACTCCGACACCTGGGTTTTGGGGAACGTGCGCGCCAGCGCCTTTTCTCCGGCGGATATTCTGGCAGCGCGATTCAATTCGCCGACCAACCGCTTCTATCCCGATCTGAACAGTCGCGGCGCCGGCTCGGCCACCGCCATCGGCGGCTGGAGCTACCTGCGCAACAGCAAAGGCCAGATACTGGTTGACCCCAATACGGGTTTCCCGCTGCGCAATGCCAATTTCCTGCCCATCGGCGACCGGAACCCCGATTTCACCCTCGGCCTGGTGAATGATTTCCGGATATTCAAAAATCTCTCGCTCTCCTTCCTGCTCGACATCCGGAAAGGCGGCGATATTTTCAACGGCAACGAACTATACCTGACCCAAACCGGGCTCAGCACCCGCACCCTCAACCGCGACGAACCCTTCGTATTCCCGGGCGTAGTGAAAGACGGACAGGAAGAAACGGACAATCCGACGGTGAATACCAAGGAGATAATACCCAGCGCAAATGAACAGTTTTATTCGGTAGCCATACAACCGGAAGACTTCGTGGAACGCGATATCAACTGGCTGCGGCTGCGCGACGTGACGCTGAGCTACAATTTGCCCATGGGCTGGTTCGGTTCGCAGCGGGCCGTTAAAAACTTGAGCGTCTTTGTCAATGGCACCGATTTGTTCCTGATCACCAACTATACCGGCGCCGATCCCTACGTGAGTTCGACTACACCGGCTACCGGCGGCGCCGGCGGCTACGGAATGGACTTTGGCAAACTTTCGCTCCCGCGCACTTTTTCTGCGGGTCTCTCCGCAACATTTTAACTTTAAACAAAAATGATCATGAAACATAAGTTTATCATAACCGGAATACTCGGGATCGCCTTGCTGCTCCCCACCGGCTGCGACAAATACCTCGACGTCAACTTCGACCCCAGCAACCCGCAGGTAGCCGAAGGCTTCGCTATTCTGCCGCCTATGCTGGCGCAAATGGTTCGGGGTGAAAGTTTCGACGCGCGTTATGTCGGTCAATACGTTCAAAACTGGGCGTCTACCGCTAAAAACAACGTTTTCGACCAGCATGGTTATACGCCCGGCAGCGATGCCGCCGGCGAAAAATGGCGTCAGCACTACTGGGCCATCGGCAAAAACATAGACCTGATGATCGAACAGGCATCGGCCAAACAACAATGGGACTACGTCGGCGTAGCCAAAGCCATTCGTGCCTGGAGCTGGCAATCTTCGACCGACGTATACGGCGAAATGATCCTCAAACAAGCTTGGGAGCCCAACCGCTACGTGTTTGATTTTGACACCCAGGACCTGGTATACGAAGAGGTCGAACGTTTGTCTATGGAAGCCCTCACCGACCTGAACCGAACCGACGGCGCCGTCAGCGAAGCCGGCCTGGGGCGCGGCGACCTGGTGTACAAGGGCAAACGCGAGCAATGGATCAAATTTGTCTACGCCAACCTGGCCCGCAATGCGCACCACCTGACCAATAAGGCGAATTATAACCCGGATAAGGTGATCGAATACGTCGATAAATCCTTCACGTCCAACGCCGACAATTTCAACGTGCCGCATGCCGGCACCGGCTCTGCCGACGGCAATTTCTTTGGCGCCACCCGCAACAACCTGCGCACCTACCGGCAAACGGCTTATATGCTTAGCCTGCTGGACGGCACGGTCTTCAACGGCGTGGCAGACCCCCGGTTGCCACTGATGCTTTCGGCCTCCCCCGACGGGGTTTACCGCGGCGTGAGCCCCACGGCAGGCGATCCGACGAACGTGAACAACGATCCTACCCGGATACCGCTGGTTTGGGGTGTGTCCCCAAGCGTTACCGATGCCAAACTGATCCCGGGCAAATATATCTTCACCGACAAAGCGCCGCATCCGCTCATCACCTATTTTGAAATGCAGTTCGTTAAGGCTGAGGCCGCCTTCATCAAAGGCGACAAAACAATGGCCTATGACGCTTTCAAAAAAGGCATTCGCGCGCACATGGACTTTGCCGGCGTGGCCGTAGCCGACCAGGACGCCTACATGGCCAGCGCCGCCGCGCCGCAAGCCGAAGGAGACCTGAAACTGAGCGATATCATGTTGCAAAAATATATTGCCCTGTGGGTGCACGGCGCGCTGGAAACCTGGGTGGATATGCGCCGTTACCATTACGACAGCCAGGTGTATACCGGTTTTACCCTGCCAGCCACCCTGTACCTCGACAACGGCGGTAAACTGGTCTATCGCCTGCGCCCGCGCTACAATTCGGAGTACGTCTGGAACCGCCAGTCGCTGGATGTTTTCGGCGGAAACAACCCGGACTACCACACGTACGAACCGTGGTTTATTAAGCAGTGATGAGTGATGAGTGATGAGTGATGAGTGATGAGCGATATTAGATACTCATCACTCATCACTCATCACTCATCACTCATCGCTCATCGCTCATCACTCATCGCTCATCACTCATCACTCATCACTCATCACTCATCACTCATCACTCTAATATCTTTCCTTCCCCCAGCGATTCATCCGGTGCGCGGCGGCCCGGATAACAATCCAGGCATGCGCCAGCAAAGTTGGAAGCAATCCGAAATGTGTACGCATGACGGCGAAGCGGTCGCGCAAGCTTTGCCGGCGCCGTTTTTTGGAAATACCGCCGGCCAGGTAATCGCTCAGGATCAGTCCGGTATTGACGTTTTGCCGGCTTTTTTTCAGGATACGGATACACCAGTCGAAATCGGCGCACAGATTACCATCCAGGTAATCCGGCGCCAGGGTGCGGCGGGCTACGAATGATTGGTGTATGGCCAACATGCCGCCCAGATAGTCGCGCCAGTGCAGATGTTCGGGGAGTTTGCGCGTACTGAGCTCGCTCATGACGCCCAGGGGACGCCGGTTTTCATCTACCACCATGGTTTCGCCGTACAATACATCCGTTTCGGGCGAGATCATTTGAGCCAGTTTTTCCGCGGTATCCGGGGCGTGCAAATGATCGCCGCTGTTGAGAAACCAGACAAAATCGCCCGCGGCGAGCCGAAGCCCTTTGTTCATGGCATCGTACAGGCCGCGGTCTTTTTCCGAAATCCAGCGCAGGTTGGGCATTTCGGAGGCGTATTTCCGGATAATATCCAGGGTTTCGTCTGTAGAGCCGCCGTCGATCACCAGGTATTCGATGTATGGATATGTTTGCCGGCGCACACTTTCGATAGTGCCGGGCAACAGGGCAGCGCCGTTGTAAACGACGGTGATGATGGAAAAAACGGTGGGCGGTGGACGGTGGATGGCGGACGGCATGTAAATCTGGCAAGCAAGTGAGCGTATTGACTAAAAATGCAACCGCGGCGTTGATAAAGGCAAAGGGGTTTCGGCGAAGCATGCCGTATTTTGCGCCTTAAAAAATGATCGTACTTTTTGTGGCCGGTATTGGGCTGAGCTTGGCCGGATCGCTTCCGCCGGGTTTGATCAGTTTGTCGGTGGCGCAAACGGCCATTTTTCGCGGGTTTTGGCCGGCGGTGATCGTAGCGGTTGGCGCGGCATTCGCCGAATTTTTTCAAGCCTGGGCCGCCGTTGTTTTTGCCGACTGGTTTATGGCAAATCCGGTAGCGGCAAAAGGGTTTCAAATAGGCGCTATTCCGGTCTTCACGGGGCTTGCCGTGTATCTGTGGTTTTTTGCGCGCCCGCCCCGGGCGCCAGAAATCGATTTGCCGGTGGCGCCACTCCGGCAGTTTCTACGCGGCATCGTGATCAGCGTATTCAATCTGCTGGCGATCCCTTATTGGGTGGCGTATGCAGGCTGGTTGCGGCTCAATGGCTGGCTGGAGGGTGGACTGGCCCAAACGCTTTCTTTTGCCGCCGGCGTAACGGTCGGCACCATGGCCGCTCTGTTACTTTACGCCTGGCTGGCCCGCGAACTCACCCGGCGTTCGGACCTGGTAGCCAAAGTGGTCAACCGTTTTGTGGCGCTGATATTTTTAGGGCTGGCGTTGAAATTAGTTGTGGATTTGATTTGACCATTTTAATTGGATAAAATCCGTGGAAATCCGTGTATGAAATCGGTGTTATCCGTGTTCCCATCCCCGACCTTCGGTGCGGGACAGGCCTTCACAAGCGGCCCTCACAGAGGATGGAAAAACGGATAACACGGATTTTATCCAATTAAAGGGTATTGCCAAATTTTCAAATGACTCACGCCACATATTACTTATTAAAATACGGCGCCTCGTTTTTCCCACCGCCTTTCACCACTTCCATACGTTTTTTGAATTCGCCGGCCAGTTCCGCCTCGTCTTTACGGGCGTAAATTTCCGACAGGGCGATCAGGGTGTTCATGTCGTTTGGATTCAGGCTTTCCGCTTTCTGGAAATGTGGCAGCGACTGATCGAACAGGGCCATCACCTCGTTTTTCAAGGTCTCGTACTTCTTGATACCGGCGGCGCTGAAGTCTTCCGGCAAGGCGTTCAGTTCCTGGGTGCGGAACGCGGCTTTGTTGTAGTAGAGCGCGCCCAGGGAATACACGGCGTCCACGTTTTTTGGTTCTTTGGCCTGAGCGTCTATGTATTGTTGTTTGGCCAGATTAAAATATTCTTCGGATTTTGTATCGTTTTTGGCCTGAAGCTCGCGCTGATACAAGTTGTCGTATATGTTGCCCAGCGTAACATACAGCTGAACGTTATTCGGCTCTTGCGCTATAGCCTGCTTCAGGCGGCTGATCAGGTCTTCCAGTTTACCTTTTTTCAGGTAACTGTTGATTTCGGCAAACAGCAGGCCGGGATCATCGGGGAATTTTTTACGCCCTTCTTCCAGTATTTTATCGGCGCCGGCCTCATCGCCCTGTTCCGATTTGATGTTGTACAGGCCCTCGTAGATGGCCGGCTTGTCGGTACCCGCTTTATAAAGCGTTTCATAATAACCGATGGCGTCAGTAGGGCGCTTGGCTAATTGGGCCGCCAGGCCGGTGATATACGTCTGGTTGTCGTATTGTTCCTTTTCGTCCAGCAGGCTTTTCTGATCGTTGGCTTTTAATATGTCGTGGCTTTCCAGCGCCGCTTTAAAGGAGAAGAAAGCTTTTTCGTATTCGCCGGCTTCGTATTTGGTCACGCCGATGTTGATCAGGTGGCCCTGTACTTCGTTGATGCCTTTTATGGCGTCGCTTTTTTCAAATTTTTTTGTAGTGAGTTCGTAGCCTTTTTTATAACCGTTAAAAGCCTCAAGCGCGTCGTTGTCGCCGGACAATTGAGCATTCGGGTCAAATTGTTTTTTGACCATGTCGCGCTGCAGAAAAGTATTGTAAATATCGCCTTTGGTAATCCAGGCGGAGGAAAGCGCCTGCGCGTCGGCTATTTGCAGCGCCTGGTTGATTTTTGTTTTGGCTTCGTCCAGTTTGGCCGCGTTGTTGGTAGGATCGATATTATAGCTGGTCAGCGCTTTTCCGGCTTGTTTGGCCAGTTTGGCGCCTTCTTCCTGCGCCTGGACAAAAGCGGCCAAAAACAGGAAGTTAAAAAGAAAAACGAGTGATTTTTTCATTGTTGCAACAATTTAATTGTGTGTAATGGCGCCATATAGACGCTATTTTTTAAAAAAGATTTCAAATGTAAGGTTAATGGGGTTAGAGGGTTACTGGTTAGAAAGTTACTGGTTAGAGGGTTCCGGTAACCAGAAACCTTCTAACCTTCAGCGGCCGTTTCCTCTTCTTCGCCTGCCGATGCGACCACGGTCACGTCGGCAATCTCGTCGCTGTCGTCGAGGCGGATCACTTTCACGCCTTGTGTGGCGCGGCCCATTACCCGCAATTCGCTGGCGGCGGTGCGAATAGTGACGCCGCTGGTGGTGGTGACCATGAGATCGTCTTCATCCGTGACGGATTTTATAGCGACCAGGTTGCCGGTTTTTGCGGTTACCTGCATCGTTTTTACGCCTTTGCCGCCGCGGCCTTGCGTGGGGTAATCCTCCAGCGCCGAACGTTTGCCCATGCCTTTTTCAGAGATCACCAGGATTGTGGCTGTCGTATCGACAGGGTCGACGCATACCATGCCCACCAGGGCGTCGCCGCCGCTGTCGGGCACTCGGATGCCTCGTACGCCGGCAGCGGTACGACCCATTGGGCGCACATCTTTTTCATTGAAACGAATGGCGCGCCCCGAACGCACCGCCAGGATGATCTCGTTGGCGCCGTTGGTCAGTTTGGCCTCGATAAGGGCATCGCCTTCGTTGATCTCGATAGCGTTGATGCCGCCCTGGCGCGGACGCGAGTAGGCTTCCAGCAGTGTCTTTTTGATCTGCCCGCGTTTGGTGCAGAACATGATATAGTGGTTATTGATAAACTCCTCGTCGTTCAGATTTTTAACGATAATAAAGGCCCGGACTTTATCTTCTTTCGGAATATTCAGCAGGTTTTGAATCACGCGGCCGGCTGTTGCTTTGGCGCCTTCCGGGATTTCGTACACCTTCAGCCAGAAGCAACGTCCGCTTTCGGTAAAGAGCAGCAGCGACTGATGGTTTGTGGCCACAAACATGTGTTCCACGAAATCTTCGTCGCGGGTGCGCACGCCCTGGGCGCCCCGGCCGCCGCGCCCCTGCGCCCGGTATTCAGTCACGGGGGTGCGTTTAATATAGCCGGCGTGGCTGATGGTGATCACCACTTCCTCATCCTCGATAAGGTCTTCGATGCTGATATCGGCTTCATCGATCTCGATAGCCGTGCGGCGCGGGTCGTTGTAGCGTTCTGTAATTTCAGTCAGTTCGGATTTGATGATGCCGCGTTGCAGCACTTCGTCGGCTAGAATGGCTTTCAGTTCGGCAATTTTGCGTTGCAGTTCCTCGTATTCAGCCCGCACTTTGTCGCGTTCCAGGCCGGTAAGTTGTTGCAGTCGCATGGCCAGGATCGCCCGTGCCTGAATTTCGCTGAGGCCGAAACGCTCCATCAGCCCCTCGCGGGCGGCGTCCACGTCTTTTGACGCGCGGATCAGGGCGATGACTTCGTCGAGGTGGTCGAGGGCGATGAGCAGGCCTTCGAGAATATGCGCCCGTTCTTCGGCTTTGCGCAGTTCGAATTTGGTGCGCCGTACAATGACTTCCAGGCGGAACTTGATAAACTCATCAATCTGATCCTTCAGGTTCAACGTGCGCGGCCGGCCGTTTACCAGGGCGATGTTGTTGATGCCGTAGCTGGTTTGCAGCGGAGTGAGTTTGAACAACGTGCTGAGCACCACATTGGCCGCCGCGTCGCGTTTGATTTCGATGACCACCCGTACGCCCTCCCGGTTCGATTCATCGCGGACATCGGAGATGCCCACGATTTTTTTGTCGTTGACGAGCTCGGCTATTTTGGCGATCAGGAGGGCTTTGTTGACCTGATAGGGTATTTCCGTGACGATGATGGCCTCACGGCCTTTATCGTCGGTTTCAATTTCTGTTTTCGCCCGCACCACCACGCGGCCGCGGCCTGTACGGAATCCTTCGCGTACGCCGGTCATACCGTGAATGATGCCGCCGGTGGGGAAATCGGGCGCCAGCACGTACTGCATGAGCTCTTCGACGTCGATCTCGGGTTTGTCCACGGCGGCGATAATAGCAGCGCACACTTCGCCGAGGTGGTGCGGCATCATGTTGGTGGCCATGCCCACGGCAATGCCGCTGGCGCCGTTCACCAGCAGATTGGGGAATTTGGTGGGCAATACCGTTGGTTCTTCAAGCGAATCGTCGAAGTTGAGTTGGAAATCGACGGTCTCCTTGTCGATATCACCCAGCATCTCGTCGGCCACGCGACGCAGCCGGGCTTCCGTGTAACGCATGGCCGCGGGGCTGTCGCCATCCATGCTGCCAAAGTTGCCCTGACCGTCGACAAGCGGATAACGCAGGCTCCATTCCTGGGCCATGCGCACCATGGTGTCGTACACCGAGCTGTCGCCGTGCGGGTGATATTTACCCAAAACTTCCCCCACGATACGGGCCGATTTTTTGTAGGGTTTGTTGTACGTCACGCCCAGGTCGAGCATGCCGTACAGTACCCGGCGATGCACGGGCTTCAAACCGTCGCGCACGTCGGGCAATGCCCGGCTGACGATAACGGACATCGAATAGTCGATGTACGCGGTTTTTAGTTCTTCTTCAATGTTGATGGGAACGATCCTCGACTCCATTCTTGCGATTTACGAATTAGCGATTGACGGTTTGCGATGTTTTGGCGGGCATAAAAAAGGCAGGATTTTTATAAAAAATGCCCGTTCGCAAACCGGTGCGCGAAGGTACGGAAAATGATGGTTATTTACCCCAATTATTGTGACAAAATCGGTCTTTTAAGGCAGAATAAAAACCGGTATTGTTTGTCGTGATATTTTGTGCGATCCGGTTATTACGACTTCCAGTAACGCCGTCTGCCAGACGGCGGGAAGTGGGTTTTCAATCTGCATCCGGAACACGCCTGTTGGAGCGTCCTGCACATTCCATCTTGCCAATTCTTTCCCAAGCACAGTCCGCAGGCGCAGTTCCACATCCCCGGCAAATGGCAGTGTCATTTCCACCCGCCCGGCGCCGGGCCAGGGGTTGGGCAGCAGCCGGAGTCCCAGCGCGCTACCGGCCGGTTCGTTCGCCGCGGTAGTGGCGCAGTTTTCCGGCAATTCGGGACAATATATCCGCCGGGCCAGGGTGCAATCGAGGATAAAGGGGTTGGGTTTATTTTCCTGATAAGACGCGATACGCCAGGTTTTGATCAGTTCGGCGGAATCGGCGGGGTCTTGCCAGTGCCATTGGCAGAGGGCGGCGCGTTGCGCGGCAAAAAAAGCAGGGTCGGCGGCATCGGCCTGGGTGCGGTACATGGTATAAAAGTAAAAAATGGCCCGTGCCAGGTCGCCTTTTACCGATTCGCGGGGTTCGAAAGCGCCGTCTTTGGATTCGCTGTACAGGTCTTTGTTTTGCGCCGGCACACTGAAAAGCACCTGCGCTTTATAGAACCATTGTTGTGTCTGGGCATCCGGGATTTCGGTGTAAGGGGAGTTGGCGCGGGCTTCGTTGACTGGGATGCGCGCGGGGAACAGGTGGTGCATGTCGCTGCGGGGATTGCCGTCGGCGGCGCCTTTCGCCTGCGGGTAGGCGTGTTCGGTGTTCATGCCGAGCGAAATGCCGTCTAAGTATACGTACTGCGTGGGGTCTTGTGTAGGATCGAGATAAAGCGTGTGGCCGGAATAAATGCAGCGCAGGCTATCGTCGTCCAGGGCCAGCACTTTGGCGTATAAGGTATCACGGGAATTGGCATAGTCGAGTATGACATCTGGTTTGTACCGCGACACCACGCTGTCCGTCAGGGCCGGACCAATCAGGCCGGGAAATACCGGTTGAAAAATCTGGGCCGGGCTGGAGATTATTCCCCCAAACAGCCAAAAGAGGAAAAAAGCGATACGGGTCATTCCGTTATATTTTAACTCAAAATGAGGTGCGCCGGGGGGTTATTTTAACAATTTCCCGATTTCCCGGAACGTGATCAGTTGAATATTTTGTTGCCGGAGCAGTTCTTTGCAGCGGTTGCTTTTGAAAAAATCGAGGTCGGCCTGCCGCCAGTTGGCGCCCCAGTCGGGGTGGTTATAGGCTACGCCCCGCATCTCCGGGTCTTTGGTGGCCAGGTGAACAATGATTTCATTGACGCCGGGTTTCAGGTGGAGCAATATGTTTTCATAAAAAGCGGCCATGCCCTGCTTAAAGTCCTCAGGTGTGGCACTGTGCACATGGTCGATGAGGATGTCGTTTTCCGCGATCAGGCTCCGGAGCGAATCCGGGAGTGATTCCACGAGATTTCGGCCGAGGCGCAGGGGCGTCTTGTATTCCCGCCCCAGTTTGAGATAGGTACTTAGTAGTGCCGTATTCGTGCGCAGCAGGCAACCCATGTGCGTGTCGAAATGGGTGGGGTTGATGCCGAGCGTTTTTACCCGTTCGATCTGTGCGCGCAATTCCAGTTCCAGTTCTGCCGGTTTTGCGTGGGCGCCGAGGCTTTCGCAATTGTCGTAGAAATAGCCGTTTTCATCCAGCAGGCTGCTCACGGCGTCGCGGGAGGCCACCGACCCCCATTTTAAATACAACCATTCGCTGGTCAGGGTCAGGTGGACACCCAGGTCATAGGCGGGGTTGGCTTTTGCCATTTCCGCCACTTCTGTGAGCCAGGGGGTGGGCGCCATGATGCTGGCCGAGTTGACCGGCCCATTGTTCAGGGCGTCAAAGGTGGCGCTGTTCACGCTGTGGGCCATACCGAGGTCGTCGGCGTGGATGATCAGCAATTTGGCGTCGGCCGGGAAGCCCAGGCGTTCGGCAATCGAGGCCGCGGTTTGCGCGCAAATTGGGTTGTTGGGCAGGAAATAAATAGAAATACCAAATAAAAATAATACGAAACGATTCATGTACTGCGCATTTTGAGGCGCCAAGGTACGACAATGCCGCGTAGCTTTAAAACCGCGGCAAACCGGAGGCCAGATAATTGATCAGCGGCGGTTGCGACAGAAAGCCGCCGCGATCGAGTATTTCCAAATAATTTTCCATTATTTCGCTTTCGATGTCCAGCAGGTTGAATTGCCGTTTCAATTGTCCTTCCCGCGCTTCGAGCAGGGGCAAAGGACCTGCTTCGCGCAGGAGCCCGGCTTGTTCAAGCGTAAACCGCGCCTGGCTGTTTTGCCATTGCTGTTGCGCGACGCGATACTGGCCGGCGAGTACGCCGATTTTCCGGCGGTAATCCGCGGTTTGCCTGTTCAATTCGGCTGTTATCATCTGCAACTCATTTGCCGCGGCATTTTTTTCGATTTTAAGTTCGCTCATTTTCACCCGGGAAGAGCCTTTGTAGGGCAAATTGAGGCCCAGGCTGACGGAAAAAGCCCGGTTGAACCCTTCCTCGGGCCGGTTGTGATGGCGCGCCTGGAAAAAATCCAGCATTTGTCGTGCCCGGGCTTTTTCCAGGGCGTATTCAGCGTCGATCCGGCCAATATCGGCCTGTTTTTCATCTAATTCCGGGTGCCGGAAACCTGTTTCGGGGAAGGCTGTTACCACCTGCGCGATATCGGGAGCCTGGATAAAACCGGCGGTGTCCAGCTGCCCGGTTTCGTCTGTACCGGTAAGATACAGACCGATCATTTGGCGATAGTGTTGCAATTGTCCTTCTGTTTCGGCAATGCTCAGCGTCAGTTCATCCCGGTCGTATTCGGCTTTGATCAGGTCGGTCACGTCGGCGCCGGCATCCGCCGCGGCCATACGTTGCAGCACGTTTATCCGGTCGTCGTACACCAACCGCATTTGTTGTTGCAGTGCCAGCCGGCGTTGGGCGAGATAAGAAGCGGCCAGGATTTGGCAACGCTCCAGCAGGGCTTCATGCAGGAAAATGCGCAGGCGGCTTTCTTCTTCCAGTTGTTCGGCCTGCAACAGCCGCCGTTGTTGGCGCATTTCCCCGATTCCGTTTACGTTGACGCGGGCGAGATATTCCTGGCGACGCAGTTCGAAGCGGTCGGTTTCGGTGCGTACGCCGACCTGATCGACAAAGGGCAGGTTCCGTTGGTTTTTTTGTATAAAATCCAGTTGTTTGCCCTGCAGGTCAACAGACAAATCCCGGTGCGCGGATGCCAGGACGGCGCCGCTGGAAATCAGCGGCTGGGCCGGCAGGGGGCATATCCATGGCAGGAATAAAAACAAGCCAATACAATGTTTCAGCATGTCGATATGTGCGTTCAGGCGTTTCCGGGCATTCAGGTGCCGGAAGAAAAAGGCTTCTGAAAAAAGGACATGATAGAGGAGGCGCCCGTTTCCATGCGCCGTAAAACGACTTTTTCTTTTTGTAAAAAGTTGTTGTTCGCGGGTATTTCCACCAGAATTTCGCGCCCATAAGTTTTGATCTCAGGAATTTTTCGCAGGCGCTCCGGTATTTCCACTACCCGGTGCCCCAATCCGCTCACCCGGCCGCGGCAACGTTCCGAGGGGTGCAGGCTGGAAATCACGTCCAGCGAATCGCCAACCCCGATGTGCAGGATCATGCTTTCATGTACATAAGCCACCACGGTATTCGGGGTTTGTTCATAGAAGGAGATCAGGGGCTCAAAATCCGGCACGTTTTCGCCGGGCTGGCAATGAAGCGCGCCAACCAGTCCGTCGGTGGGGGCATAAATTCTGAGGCGTTCCCGTTCTTTTTGATACAGGTCGATTTCTTTTTTCAGTTTGCCGATTTGCGCCATTGCCGGCGCGCCGGCAATGGTAAGGGTTTGTTCCAGCCGGGCGATCTCCGCATCGAACGGTTCGGCTGCCAGCCGCAATTCCTCGCGCAGGGCGTTGATCCTGGCGGTATGCAGAGAACCGTCGTTTGCGGTCGAATCGGCAGAAGGCAGGCTTTTTAAATCGCGGAAAAGGCTTCTGTTCAGCGTTCGTTCGGATTCCAGCACCCGGATTTCCGATTGAATTTCACCTGTTTTTTCGGCCCTTTCGGCACGAAGGCGTTGCAGCTCGCCCCTGATTTCAGTGATGTTGAGGCGATCCTGCGCTTGCAGTTCGGCGATGCCGTGGGTGAGATCGCTCATTTTAAACTCCAGGTCATTGCGGGTAACTTCCAGCAACAGGGCGCCTTTCGATACAAACTGCCCCTGCGTAACATGAATCCGGTTGACCGTAACCGGATAGTCGAGGTTGATTTGCGTTTCCCGGTTTTCGGCCACGCCATAGAAACTGGCCGTGCTCCGGTTCAGGTACCGGAAGATGGCAAACAGCCCCCATATTGCAAGCGGAATAACAACATAAAGCAAATTGAAACGTCGCATGGTTCAGTCGGTCAGGTTAACGTAGGTGTCGGTAAAATTGAGCCGCATTCCTTGCATGCCATCCAGTTGACGCAGTTTACCGGCCAGCTGCATGCCTTGTAGTTCATCTTTCAGGCGCAGCTCGAATTGATACTCCACGTATTCGCCCCGCTCTTCGGCGTATAAAACCCGGTATCGTTTCAACACGAAGGCGTTGCAAAACTCCCGGATAATACCCTGTGCCGGTTCAAATTGGGGAGACGAAGACGGCAGTTCGAAACGCAGCTGGCCGAGCAGGTTGCTTTTCCGGCTGAACGGGGTAAGACGCAGGAAGAAGGCGATGAGGCAAAACGCCAGCGTCCCTATGATCGCTGTCAGAAAACTGTAAACGCCACAGGCTATGCCGGCGGCCATCGCGGCGAAAATGAAGGAAATGTTGCGGGTGCTGATCAGGTTGGTCCGGAACCGCAATATGGCCAGGGCGCCGAATATCCCGAAACCGCGGGCCAGGCTGTCGCCGATGGACTGCATGATCGTGGTGGTGACGATCGCCATCAGGATCAGCGACTGGATAAAATGATGCGGCGTGGCGACTTCCTGCGACGTTTTTTCGTAGGTAAAAACGATCAGCGAAGACAATACGAATGCCAGCAATACCGAAAACACGATCAGGACAACCGACTGGTTATCCAGATTGGACACAGACGTCAGGAATTCCATAATCAGTAGTCAAGGTCAGGGATGAATGGGGGGCGCAAGGTCGCAATTTCCCGGCATACTTCCACTCTTCAGCGCCTCAATTACTTCGCGTAAGGGTTTGCCGGCAGTTCCACATACCGGAATCCCTTTGCCTCCAGCGCCGCCACTACTTCTTCCGGCGCTTTTTCTTTAAAAATAATGCAACACAGCAAACGGTAAGGGATCAGCCCCAGCCGGCACAGCAGGTTTTTAAAGGCAATGTGGCGTTTTACTTTGTTCCAAAACGCCGGCTTAGGCGGCGCCCGGCACAATTCCGGGTCTTCTTTGACATAATCATTCAAACCGCAAAACGCCAGCGCCGGCAAACCTATGCCCATGGCTGCCTTTTCCATTTCCCGTTCGGAAATTTTATACACATAATTGCCGACTTCTTCGAAGGAATATTGGTTTTTCCAAATCCGCTGCAAGGCGCCGGGAGATATCCGGTTGAGGAAATTTCTCAGCCATAATAACAAGGCCGACTGTTGAAGGGGGTCCTGGGGCTCGATGAGCACGACGGCCCTGCGTGCCACGCGCAGCATTTCATACACCGCCAGGAAAGGCCTGGGAAAATGGTGATAGGCCTCCTTGCACAAGGCATAATCGAAGGCATTATCCGGCAACTGGATGCGCTCGGCGTTTTCCCGCCGGTATTCGCGGATAAATCCTTCTTTCTGAGCGCGCTTTAGCAAGGCGTCGCCAATATCGGAAGCCACGGCGTCGGCGCCCTGCCCAAGCAGCCAATGGGCGTCGGTGCCGATCCCGTCGCCGATAGTGAGCCAGCGGCCCTTCCACAGAAGCAGGGGGTCGAGCAGCCGGTACATCCGTTCATGCCGCCAGTCGTGGATGCTGTTTTTCAGGGTAGTCAGGCGTTCCAGCGGGTCGCGTCCCTGCCGGTCGATGTGGGCCAGGTGTTCCGCATGCAACTGATAGCTGCGTTCGGTAAAGGATGTTTGATCCGGCATTCCAGATATCAAGCGTTAAGATTCGGGCCAAATTTAGGGTTGATGTGTTGATTTGTTGATGTGTTGATTTGTAAAAAGTCAACACATCAACAAATCAACACATCAACTACCCTCACATTGCCGCCTGAAATTCGGGACTTTCCGGCTTTACTTTGGAACCGAAGAAGTGCGTCAGATCGCCTTTTTCGTTGATGACGTATTTACAGAAATTCCAGGTGGGTTCCTGGCTGTTCCAGCCGTTTTGGGCGGGATCGGTGAGCCATTTGTACACGGGCGATTTTTCTTCGCCTTTCACGTGCACTTTGTCGAACATGGGAAAGGTGACGCCGTAGTTTTTCTGGCAGAATTCGGCGATTTCTTCCGCCGTGCCCGGTTCCTGGCTCATAAAATCGTTGCAGGGAAAGCCGAGCACCACGTATTTATCCTTGTTGGCCTCGTAGAATTTTTCCCAATCGGCATATTGCGGGGTGTAGCCGCATTTGGAAGCGACGTTGAGCACGATGATCTTTTTGCCTTTAAACTGCTCCAGCGACACCGGCTGGCCGTCGAGGGCGTTGACCGTGAACTGGAAGAAGGAAGTCGGGCTGGGCGGCGTGGTGGATACGGCGGTGGGCCGGGTGGCTACTTTGCCGGGATTAAAACAGGCGAGAAGACTGAAAGCGAGCAACATAATTGTCATAACTGAAGCAGAAAATTTGTTCATGTTATTGGTAAAATTTGAAGTTTCTAAACAAAACGAATGGAATTAAGTTTGTGGAGCTTTCATCCTACTTACTGCGGAAATAGATATATTTGCCAGACAAATCACCAGCGGCATGATTACGATAGAAGTAAACATGTCTGTGTTAAAGATTGTTGGGTTGCATCCGCCAACTTGAACGGGATTATACCAAAATTGGTCAGCACCGGGTTTCAGAGACTGATCGCCCCCGCCCTTTCATACCTCCGACGTAAAATGAAACTGCACCTTCGGAAAATTTTCCTGCACCGTTTGTAAAATCCAGGCCGTTTCGGCCAGAAAGACCAGATTACCGTGGTTATCGCGCGCGATATCGCGCTTTCGGCGGTCGAGGAATTCCGTCAGCGCCTTCGGGTCGTCGCAGGTGATCCAGCAGGCCTTGTGCAGGTTGACCGGTTCGTAGCGGCACCTGGCGTTGTACTCGCTTTCCAGGCGGTGCTGGATCACTTCAAATTGCAGTTGGCCCACGGTGCCGATGATGCGCCGGCCGTCGCTCTGGCGGATGAACATCTGGGCCACGCCTTCGTCCATCAGTTGGTCGAGGCCTTTGGCAAATTGTTTTTGCTTGAGCGGATCGGCGTTTTCCACATAGCGGAACTGTTCGGGGCTGAAGGAAGGGATACCTTTAAAATGCAGGATTTCGCCCTCGGTAAGCGTGTCGCCGATCTTGAAGTTGCCGGAGTCGTACAGTCCCACCACGTCGCCGGGATACGCTTCTTCGAGCAATGTTTTTTTGCTGGCCATGAACATGGTGGGGTTAGGGAATTTGAACTCGCGTTCCAGCCGGATGTGCCGGTAGTTTTTGTTGCGTTCGAACTTGCCCGAACACACGCGCAGGAAGGCGATGCGGTCGCGGTGGCGGGGGTCCATGTTGGCAAATATTTTAAACACAAAACCGCTCAATTTTTCTTCTTCGGGTTTCACCAGGCGCTCTTCGGCCTCGCGCGGGAGCGGCGTGGGCGCAATTTCTACAAAACAATCGAGCAGTTCTTTTACCCCGAAGTTGTTCACCGCCGAGCCGAAAAACACGGGGCAAACCTTGCCGTCGAGGTAATCCTCTTTGTGAAATTCAGGATATACGGTTTCCACCACCTCCACCTCTTCGCGCAGGGTGCGGGCGGCGCTTTCGCCGAGGTGTTTTTCCAGGTCGGGATGGGACAGGTCTTCGAAAACGATGATTTCTTCATCTTCCTGCTTGCCGTGCGGGTTGAACAGCACCAGCTTTCGTTCGTAAAGGTTGTACACGCCTTTAAAACGCTGTCCCATGCCGATGGGCCAGGACAGCGGCCGCACCTTCACGTCGAGTTTTTGCTCGATCTCGTCCAGCAAATCGAAGGCATCCTTGCCCTCGCGGTCCATTTTATTGACGAAAAAGATGATCGGCGTGTCGCGCATGCGGCACACTTTGGTGAGTTTTTCGGTCTGGGTTTCCACGCCTTTGGCCACGTCCACCACCACGATGGCCGAGTCGACGGCGGTTAGGGTACGGTAGGTGTCTTCCGCAAAATCTTCGTGACCCGGCGTATCGAGGATATTGATCTGAAGGTCGCGGTATTCGAAACCCATTACCGAGGTACTCACCGAGATGCCGCGCTGGCGCTCGATCTCCATAAAGTCGGACACGGTGCTTTTTTTGATCTTGTTGCTTTTCACGGCGCCGGCGGTCTGGATAGCGCCGCCGAAAAGCAGCAGTTTTTCGGTAAGGGTGGTTTTGCCGGCGTCGGGGTGCGCGATGATGGCGAAGGTGCGGCGGCGGCGGAGTTCGGAAAGGAAAGTAGACATTGGATTGCGGATTGCGGATTACGGATTGCGGATTACGGATTGCGGATTAACCCAGCTCTTGGTA
>CALEYM010000800.1 GCA_937926185.1 uncultured Bacteroidota bacterium
GTGCCTCCGTGCCTCCGTGGTGAAAAAACTTAACCGCGGAGGCACGGAGGCACGGAGAAAACGACATAAAAAAACAATGACCGGCATTCTCCTCGTCAACCTCGGAACCCCCGACGCTCCCACCCGCGGCGCCGTTTACCGGTATCTGAAACAATTTCTGCTCGATCCCCGCGTGATCGATATCAACCCCATTGCCCGGAACCTGCTGGTGCGCGGCATCATCGCGCCTTTCCGTTCGGGCAAATCGGCGGAGGCATACCAACTGCTCTGGACCCAAAACGGCTCTCCGTTGAAATACTACGGCCAACGCCTCACAGAACAGGTGCAGCAACTTCTGGGCGAGCAGTACCGCGTGGAACTCGCCATGCGATATCAAAATCCCTCCATCGAATCGGCTATTGGTCGTCTGATGGCGGCGGCAGTGCAGAAAATAGTTGTGTTCCCGCTTTTCCCCCAATACGCCGGCGCCACCACGGGATCGGTGCACGAAGAAGTGATGCGGGTACTGAGCAAACAACAAATCATACCCGGCACGGTATTCATCAACTCTTACCCCCAACACCCGCGGCTTGTAAAACTGTTTGCGGACAATGCGCGTAAATACGACACCGGCAGCTACGATCATATCCTGTTCAGCTACCACGGCTTGCCACAGCGGCAGTTGCGAAAAGCCGACGCTTTCAACCATTGCCTGCAACAGGCCGATTGTTGCCGGCGTCTAACGGATGTCAACCGGTTTTGCTATTCGGCCCAGTGCTATGCCACCACGGAGGCCATCGCGCGGGAGCTCGTTTTGCCGGAGAGCCGTTACAGTGTTTGTTTTCAATCGCGCCTGGGCCGCGATCCCTGGACGCAGCCGTATACGGTGCAAGTGATTGAAAACCTGGCCAAACAAGGCGCCAAACGGCTGCTGGTGTTCTGCCCGGCTTTCACGGCCGATTGCCTGGAAACCACCATCGAGATCGGTACGGAATACCGCGAGGATTTTATCCGCTGGGGCGGCGAACAACTGGATCTGGTGGAAAGCCTCAACGATGCGCCGGCCTGGGCGGAAACGGTGGCGGAGATGTGCAGGGAGGGGTTTTGAGTTTTGGGTTTTGAGTTGGGGCGCCGTCAGATATAATAAGTTAATTTTCAGTGTACTATTGGATTTCTGAGAACAATACAATTAATTTTCCGTTTCAAAACATTCTATCCCGTCATTATTCTATCCTGGCAAAACTATGAGCGAACCACCAAATACTGCACCCCTGTCCGGCCTGTTCTGGCTTCTTTTGTTTTCTTTTTCCATACCCTTGCCGGCCCAGAACAAAAACGCCTGGGTGCTGAAAAACGATAAAGACGCCGTCAAAGTCTACTACCGCAAATCTTCGGACATTTATGAGTTAAAACTGGCCACTTCGCTGAAAGTGCCCCTGTCCGGTGTGGCCCGCTTGTTCGACGAGGTGGAAAAGTATCCGGTTTGGGGCTATAAAATCACGGAAGCGCGACTGCTGAAACGGGTATCGCCGACCGAGATGTATTATTATTCCCGCCTCGATTTCCCCTGGCCTATGAGCGACCGCGACGTGGTGCTGCACACCAAACTGGAACAGGACCCGAAAAGCGGCGCTGTCATGTCGGTCAGTACCGCGGCGCCCGACTATATTCCCGAAGTGAAAGGCGTGGTGCGGGTGCGCAAGGCCGATACCAAATGGACCCTGATCCCCGGCGCCGGAGGCTGGCTGTATGCCGAATATTACCTCCATTCCGATCCGGGCGGCAGCATCCCCGACTGGGCCATCAACCTGGCCCTCGACGTCGGCCCCAGGGAGACGGTAAAGAGTATGCGGAAAATCCTGGCCGGGTCGGATTATCAGAATACGAAATTAGCGCATATCAAGGAATGAAGGGGTTTAGGAAGGTTTAGATGGTTTAGAGGGTTTTGTGGGTACTCTAAACCCTCTAAACCCTCTAAACCCTCTCTAAGCCATCTAAACCAAAATCAATGTCCTACGCCAGCCTCCGCGACGCCGCGCGCGATCTTGAAAAACACGGCATGCTACTCCGCATCAAAGATGAGGTGGATCCCAACCTCGAAATGGCCGAGATACACCGGCAGGTGTTTGACCGGAAAGGGCCGGCCATCCTCTTTGAAAAAGTAAAAGGTAGTCCTTTTCAGGCGTTGAGTAACCTGTACGGCACTTTTGAACGCACAGAATTTCTTTTTCGCCATACGCTGGAGCGCGTCAAACGGGTGATCGAACTGAAAAAAGACCCCGCTAATTTGGCCAAAAAACCGGGCCGCTACCTGTCGGCGCCGTTCACGGCAATTTCGGCCTTGCCTATGCGAAGCGTGCTGGGCGCTCCGATAACGTATGGCACGACTACCATAGACAAACTCCCGCAGGTAAAAAGCTGGCCCATGGATGGCGGGGCCTTCGTCACGCTGCCCCAAGTGTACACCACCGACCCCGAATTGCCCGGCGTGATACACTCCAACCTGGGCATGTACCGCATCCAGTTGTCGGGCAACCAATATTTGCCCAATGAAGAAATAGGCCTGCACTACCAGTTGCACCGCGGCATCGGTGTGCACCACGCCAAATACAACCGCCTGGACGAGCCGTTCCGCTGCAGTATTTTTGTCGGTGGCCCGCCCAGCCATGCTTTCGCGGCCATTATGCCCCTGCCCGAGGGATTGAGTGAGTTGACCTTCGCCGGCATGCTGGCCGGCCGCCGTTTCCGATACCTCAAACAGGACGGCTACACCCTCAGCGCCGACGCGGATTTTGTGATCACGGGCGAGATTTTAAAAAACGTAAAAAAGCCCGAAGGCCCTTTCGGCGACCACCTGGGCTATTACTCCCTGGCGCACGATTTTCCGGTGATGCGCGTACACAAAGTGTATCACCGGAAAGACCCCCTCTGGCATTTTACCGTGGTGGGCCGCCCGCCACAGGAAGACAGCAGTTTCGGCTGGCTGATCCATGAACTGGTGGCCCCGCTGACACCCCAGGAATTCCCCGGCCTGAAAGAACTGCACGCCGTGGACGCCTCCGGGGTGCACCCGCTGCTGCTGGCTATCGGGCACGAGCGCTACATGCCCTTCCGTGAGCGGGTGCCCGAGGAAATCCTGACGATTGCCAACCGTGTGCTGGGCTCGGGCCAGACCTCCCTGGCCAAATTCTGCTTCATCGCCGCCTCCGACGACGACCCCAAGCTCGACACCCACGACATCCCGCACTTCTTCCATCACCTGCTCGAACGCGTCGACTGGACCCGCGACCTGCACTTCCAAACCCGCACCACCATCGATACCCTTGACTATTCCGGCAGCGGCTGGAATGCCGGTTCCAAGGTGGTGATTGCCTGCCGGGGCGAGAAAAAACGCGTACTTAAAGCGGAATTGCCCGAAAGATTCCAACTGCCCGCCGGCTTTTCCGACCCGCAGTTTTGCCAGCCCGGCATCCTGGCCGTGACGGCGCCCAAATTCGAAGCGGAAAAACCCGCCCGCGAAGAGGCCGAACAATTCTGCCAGGCCCTCGACGGCCCCGACCTGCAACACATCCCGATCATACTGCTCGTCGATGACAGCCGCTTCACCGCCGCCACGCTCAACAATTTCGTGTGGGTCACCTTCACCCGCGCCAACCCCAGCCACGACGTGTATGGTATCCGCTCCTTCACCGAACACAAACACTGGGGCTGCCGCGGCCCGCTGGTGATCGACGCCCGCAAAAAGCCGCACCACGCCCCCGAACTGGAAACCGACCCGCTCGTGCAAAGCCATGTGGAACAACTGCTGTCCAACTATAAATTTTAACAACAGGGAATTTTTTTATAAAAATTTTGTTGGGGTGTTTGGAAATGCAAATCTACTACGTGTATCTTTGCCCCGCTTTGGGAGAAACGGGTTTTAGAGCGTTCAATCCGCAATCAACAAATCCGCAATCCGCAGTCTCCAAGGCCCGTTCGTCTAGGGGTTAGGACGCATCCCTTTCACGGATGAAACACGGGTTCGATTCCCGTACGGGCTACTGTAAGGCCGCCAGTTTGGCGGCCTTTTTTTATTCCGGCAATTGAAAGAGGGGGGAAATTGAAGGGTGAAGCCATTGGGAA
>CALEYM010000801.1 GCA_937926185.1 uncultured Bacteroidota bacterium
CCTTCAGGGACCGTGAAAAGGGGCAATCTAAAATGTCGCTCCGCATCATCCGCGAAGCCATGTTCGGCGTTTTACAAATGCTTTGGCGGGCATTTTTTGGCGGGTACGGGAAAAAAGAGGTTTAACGGGTTGCGGGTTCTGGCGTCAAAACCAAATTAAATTGCACAATAATTTGATTTTAAGTGCTTTAAAAATAAAATCGAGGAAACAAACACTGTATTTTGGATAATCCCAAGCCGACAAATAACACATTTTCCCCCACATTCGCCGAAAAAGCCGCAACTTTGCCCGCCCGCTAAAACAATTTCGCCCGTAAAACGTACATATTGGCCAGAATCTGAGCGTAACTAACCACTGGCCACTGCGCACTGACCGTACCATGCAATTCGTTTTCCCGCTGTTCCTCACCGCGCTTGCCGCCATTGCCATACCGATCATCATCCACCTGTTTTATTTCCGGCGGTTTAAAAAAGTGTATTTCACCAACGTGCGCTTTTTGCAGGAAGTAAAAGACGTGACCAGCAACCGCCGCCGGCTGCGCAACCTGCTGGTGCTGCTCATGCGTTGCCTGGCGATCATTTTCCTGGTACTGGCCTTCGCGCAACCCTTTATCCCACGCTCCCAGGAGGTGAAACAGGGGGAAAAAGCCGTGAGCATATTTGTTGACAATTCGTTCAGCATGGCAGCTTTGTCTAAAGATGCGCCCCTACTCGAACTGGCCAAACAACGCGCCCGCGACATCGTGAAAGCATACGGCCCGGCCGACCGGTTCCAAATACTGACCAATGACTTCGAAGGGCGCGACCAGCGCCTCGTCGGTCAGGAAGACGCGCTGAGCCGCATCGACGAGTTGCGCACCGGCCCGGCCACGCGCGACCTGTCGAAAGTGCTTATCCGTCAGCAGCAGTGCCTGAATACCGGCAAGGCTGAAAACAAGATTGCCTTCCTCATCAGCGATTTTCAGGAAAACATTACCGATCTCCAAAATTTCAAAGACACCCTGGTGGAAGTCAACCTCGTGCCCATGCGCGCGGTGCGGGAAAACAACATCTCTATCGATTCCGCCTGGTTTGAAAGCCCGGTACAAATCCTCAACCAACCGGCCAACCTGCTGGTGAAGATCAGCAACCGCGGCGAAGAGGACGCCGGCGAGGTGCGCATCGCCCTTCGCCACGACGGCCAGACGAAACCCGCGGGAGCGCTCAGCATCCCCGCCCGCGCCAGCAAACTCGACACGGTCAGTTTTAACATCCTCCACCCAGGCTGGCACGAAGCCAAACTCTCCGTGTCGGATTACCCCGTACAATTCGACGACGATTATTACATTTCCTTCTATGTCGCCGAGCGTATCAACGTGCTCTGCATCAACGGCCTGCAGCCGAATAAGTACCTGAACAGCGCCTTCGCCGGCGCCCGTTATTTCCGGCTCGACAACGCCGACGCGCGCGCGCTGGACTATTCCAAGTTTCCCAACTACCAGCTCATCGTGCTCAACGAGGCTGCGCTCATCACCTCCGGCCTGGCCCAGGAATTGAAAACTTTCGCCCAAAACGGCGGCAATGTGCTGGTGTTTCCCGCCCAAAATGCCGACCTGAACGCCTATAACGGCCTGTTGCAAAACTTCGACGCAGGCTCGCTGGGGGCTTATGAGCCTCTGGCGCGCCAAGCCAGCCAGGTGAACACCGAAGAGTTCGTTTTCAACGACGTATTTTTAAACAAAAGCGCCAACCTGCGCCTGCCAGCCACACAGGGCAACTTTAAAATTGCCCCCAATCGCGGCGAATACATCCTGACCTACCGCGACGGCAGCGCCATGGTGGCCAAATTTCCTGCCGGCGAGGGCGCCCTCTACCTGAGTGCCGCGCCGCTCGACGAAAAAGTGAACGACCTGGTGCGCAACGGCGAAATTTTTGTGCCCCTGCTGTTCAAAACGGCCATCGCCGGCTCTAAAAGCCGCCAGGCCGCCTACACCATCGGCAAAGACGAAGTGCTGGAGGCCAACCACATAGTATCCGCTGCCGGCGAAATGGTGTACAAACTCCGGCAGACGGTTGACGGTGGACGGTCGACGGCGGACGGAAATGGACAATCGGACAACCGTCCACCGTCCATTGAATTCATCCCCGAACAGCGCATCCTTGGCGCCAAAGTACTGCTGACCCCCGGCACCCAGGTGCAGCAGGCCGGCTGGTACCGCCTCACCCTGCAATCCGATTCCACGCTGGCCGAATACGCCTTCAACTTCGACCGCCGCGAAAGCGACCTGCGCTACCGCACCGACGAGGCCCTGACCGAAGGGCTGCCGGCAAATATTAAAGTGCTGGCCGAAAATGCCGAGGCCAACTTTACGCAGGTAGTTGGCGAACAAAACCAGGGCGTGGTGCTGTGGCGCTGGTGCATCGTATTCGCGCTGTTGTTTTTAGCGCTGGAGGTCTTGTTTTTAAGGTTGTGGAAAGGGTAAGTCCTTCAAACAAACGACCGGTTTCTGTCTTTTCAAGTTTTTCTGTTTTATACAGCCCATGGCCACTCCCACCCGAATTCCCGCCCTCGACGGTGTGCGCGGCCTGGCCGCGCTGATGGTGCTGTTTTGCCATTTCTGGTTCTGGGACGTCTGGAAAGACCGCTGGTGGTACGAACTGGCCCACAGTGGCTGGCTGGGCGTGGATTTGTTTTTCGTATTGTCGGGATTTTTGATCACCGGTATTTTGATCGACTCCAAAGGGCAGGGAAACTACTTCGGGCGCTTTTACCGGCGGCGCGTGCTGCGCATTTTCCCGCTGTATTATTTTTCCGTTTTATTGTCGTTGTTCGCCATACTGATCATCGACCGGCAGCCGGAAAGGATTTACACAGGCTACGATTCGTTGGGTTGGTACCTGACATTTTTGCCCAACGTGGCCGCGGCGCTCAAGGGCGGCTGGCCCTGGCAGACCAACTGGGTGGGTCTGGCGCATTTGTGGTCGCTGGCGGTGGAAGAGCAATTTTACCTCGTATGGCCGCTGGTAGTGTTGCTGCTGCCGAAACGGGGATTGGCCATGCTGTGCGGAATTTTAATTTTTACCGGGTACTATTTCCGGGTCTGGACCGACGATATATTTCAAAAACAGTGGTCGGAAGCATCGTACGTGCTGCCGTATTGCCGCATGGACGGCCTGGCCGCCGGCAGCTTGCTGGCCGTTGCTATGCGTTTGGGCTGGCTGACATTCCGGGGCTGGCAACACGAGGTAGTACGCGACCTTGCCTTTATTTCGGGCATGACCATGCTGTACATCCTGATGGCGGGCAACTCACACTGGCGCGGCACGATGGTGGCCCTGATGTTTATGGGTTTCGTGTTTCTGGCCTTGTCGCCCGCAAGCCACGTGCACCGCTGGTGCCAGGCCGGCTGGCTTCGGCATATCGGGAAGTACAGCTACGCGCTGTATGTGTTTCACCAGATGTTCATCGTGTTGTATTGGAAAGTTTTCCGCGAACCTCTCGAAGCGCTGGGCTGGTCGCTTCCGGCAGTGCAGTCGGTATACCACGTACTTGCCTTCGCCGCCACCTACGGACTGGCGAGGCTCAGCTGGCGGTTTATTGAAAAACCGTTTTTGGAAATGAAATGAGTTATTGAACGTTGAGTGGCTTATGAAACAACGGACAGGCGACCATTTCTTTTGATTGGGAAAAAATATTGTTCAGGGTAGAACTCCGTTGTCCGATTCTACGAAAAAAATATACTTTTCCCCATATTTGACCCCCTAATCAACAATCAGCCCCCCATGCTTCAACGCTTTTTCCAAAAATACACCGGTTTTTTGCGCAGCCTGAAACTGGCGTACGTGATTAATAATTTGCTGAATTTCAGGCGTTTATTGCCCAATCGCGCCTTGTACCGGCGCTACGGGCTGCGTAAAAGTGTTTTCAGCCCCCTGGGCAGCGCCGATTTCCCGGAACACCACCCGGACATTCCCTGGATCGACCGGCCCGATGCCGCTGAACGCTTGGAAAAGCATCCCGCTTTCAAGGACATGAACCCGCGCCTGCAGGACAAGCTGCGCCACTTCCTGGCAGATGGATTTATGATATTGGAAGGGTTTTTCGGTACGGCGGACACCGACGCCCTGAATGCCGAGGTGGATCGCCTGTTGAAGGCTGGTAAAGCCGGGTTTAATTACACCGGCCGCAAGATTTTTAACATTCACGAACAAAGCGGACTGGCAAACGACCGCTTTTTCCGGCATCCCGATCTGCTCGAACTGTTGTCATTTTTGTTGGGTAAAACGGTGATTCCCTTCCAGTCGCTCAGTTTTGTACAGGGCAGCGAACAACGGGCACATTCCGACTCCATCCACATGACCACCGAACCGCCGGGCTATCTCATTGCCACCTGGACGGCCCTGGAAGATTGTACGGAGGACGGCGGCCCGCTGTTTTATTACCCCGGCAGTCACCGCCTGCCCTACGTGATGACGCCCGACTATGATTCCGGCAATACGCGTTTTGCCATCGGCAACAACAGCAACCGCCGTTACGAAGACAAAATTGAAAGTCTCATTAAAGAAAACGGGCTGGAGAAAAAATTATTCCTCGCCCGCCGCGGCGACGTGCTGATCTGGCACGCCAACCTGCTGCACGGCGGCAGCGCCATCAGGCGGCCGGGCGCTACCCGGCGCAGTATCGTATGCCATTATTATGCCGGGGGTGTGATCTGTTACCATGAAATGTCGCAGCGGCCGGCGTTGATCAAAGGGTAAGTTTATTCCGCGACAAATACGGGAACAAAAATCCATGCTCCAAATTGCAATTGACAGGATGATACTTTTTTAATGGCGCGTTTTTGGAAAGGATTTGGCAAACAGCGATGATACTGGCTTTTAAACCGGCATCTTTTTATACCAATTCTCCACAAACCGTCGTTTACCCCGGAAAATCCATCCCGCCTGCTGTGTTTGGGCAAAACCTGCCTACCTTTGCGCACGTTTTTAACAAAAAAACAAATCCGCAACGCCAACTGTTACCCGCATGTAGCGGGGCTGAAGGATGTCGCAGCTTTTTTATTCCGGAAATGATGAACCGAATTCAACGTTGTTTGCTGCTGTGCAGCCTGTTTCTGATGCAACAATCTGCCCTGTTCAGCCAAATGAAAGGCTGGGAAGTAGGCGGCTGGGTTGGCGCTTCCAATTATTTCGGCGACCTGAACACCAATTATCGCCTCGACCGGCTGCACCTGGCCGGGGGGCTCAATACCCGGTACAACTTCAACGACCGGCTGGCCGTGCGCCTCGGCGCCAACTACGGACGGATCAGCGCCTACGATTCCGACTCCAAAAATGTGTACGAACGGCGCCGCAACCTCTCTTTTCGCAGCGACCTGGTGGACGTCAATATGCTGCTGGAGTTCAATTTTATGCCCTATATGCACGGCCACCGCGACTATTATTTCACCCCCTACGTCTTCGCGGGACCGGCTATTTTCTTTTATCAACCCAGGGCCGAGCTCGACGGCGTCTGGTACAATCTGGCCGAAATGGGCACGGAAGGACAATTCCGCGGCGAGGAATACAGCACCACCCAGGGCGCCCTGGCTTATGGCCTCGGTTTTAAAGTAGACCTGTCGTACCGCTGGAGCCTTGGCGTGGAACTGAGCGCCCGCAAAGTATTCACCGATTACCTCGACGACGTGAGCGGCGTCTATGTCGACTGGCGCGATATCCGCTCCATCCGTGGTCAGGTAGCGGCTGACCTGGCCGACCGCTCCGTAGAGCCCCAAATCGGCCAACCCGGCCGCCAGCGCGGCAATGGCAAGAACAACGACGCCTACGCTTTCCTGGGCGTCAGCCTGCATTATTACTTCGGGGAAATACGGTGTCCTTCGTATAATCGTTGATTTGTTGATTTGTTGATTTGAGCGACAAAGCGCAGAGCCCTCAAATCAACAAATCAACAATTCAACCAACAGGTGCGTAGTGGGAAAACTCCAGATTCGCCACGGCCCTTCCGGCGCTGAGGGTGCGTAAAGTGGTGACGTAGCCGAACAGTTCGGACAGTGGCGCCTCGGCTTTCAGGGCGATGGCATCGCCGGAGCGGCTTTCCTGCCCCTGCGGCAGGCCGCGGCGACGGTTGAGGTCGCCCAGGATGGGGCCGATGTATTCTGCCGGCGTCACTACTTCCAGTTTCATCACGGGTTCGAGCAGTTGAGGGGCGCATTGAGGCGCCGCGGCGCGGAAGCCGTATTTGGCGCAGAGTTCGAAGGCCAGGGGTTTGGAATCGCCGGATCGCATGGCGCCGCCCGTAATTTTTACTTTTACCGGTTCGAGGCTGTAGCCTGCCATGGGGCCGCTGTTGAGCATGGAGGCAAATCCTTCCAGGATGGCCGGCTGATACATTTTATCGATTGCTTCTTTGGCAACGGCCCATTCGAATTGCAGGCGTTGCTTGCCGGCTTTTGCCGCCTCGCTTTCTAAGAATTTTTCATCGGCAGGGCCGAGTTCGAATTCGATCTCGGCAAACAGGCTGACGCCACCGGGGCCGCCGCGCTGGTGTTCGAGGCGTTCGCGATGGCGAATGGTGCGGGTGAGTGCCTCGCGGTAATTGACCTGGGGTTTGCCCTGGTTGACGGCCACGTGAAACTCGCGTTTCAGCCGGTCGAGCAGGATTTCCAGGTGCAGTTCGCCCATGCCGCTGACGACGGTCTGGTTGGTTTCTTTGTTGAATTGTACCCGGAAGGTGGGGTCTTCTTCTTCCAGGCGCGCCAGGGCATGCTCCAGGTTGTCGAGATCGTGCTGCGTTTTGGGTTCGATGGCCAGGCTTACGACCGGCTCGGGGAATACCATGCTTTCCAAAGCGATGGGGTGTTCGGGTGCGCACAGCGTGTCGCCCGTACGCACCTCGTTCAGTCCCACCGCGGCAGCTATGTCGCCGGCTTCCACCAGCGGAATCGCGTTTTGTTTGTTGGCGTGCATTTGGTAGAGGCGCGTGATGCGCTCTTTTTTCCCGGTGCGGGCATTGAGGGCCTGGACCCCGGCTTCCAGCCGGCCGGAATATACCCGGATAAAGCACAGGTGGCCCACGTGCGGGTCGGCGGCGATTTTGAACACCAGGGCGCAAAACGGCTCTTCCGGCGAAGGCCGGCGGCTTAGCGGCGCTTCCGTTTTGGGATGCAAACCTTTCACATTTTCCAGATCGATGGGGGAGGGGAGGTAGTAGCAAACTGCGTCGAGGCAGGGTTGCACGCCTTTGTTTTTGTAGGCCGAACCGCACAAAACGGGGGTGATGGCGCCGGAACAAACGGCTGTACGCAGCGCCCGTCGGATATCCGGCGGGGTCACGGACGCGGGGTTGTCGAGCAACATTTCCAGCAGGGCCTCGTCGTACACGGCGATCTCTTCCAGCAGGCGTTGCCGGTATTCGCCGGCCCGGGCTTCCAGATGTCCGGGGATGGGCCGGATCGAAAAGGTGGCGCCCTGGTCGTCTTCGTTCCAATACAAAGCCTGTTGAGCGAGCAGATCGATCACGCCGTCAAAATGTTCCTCTTCGCCAAGGGGGATTTGCAGGGGCAGGGCTTTGGCGCCCAGTTTGGTTTTCATCTCTTCCACTACCCGGAAAAAATCGGCGCCGGGGCGGTCCATTTTATTCACGAAAGCGATGCGTGGCACACGGTAGTTGTCGGCCAGGCGCCAGTTGGTTTCTGATTGTGGTTCCACGCCTTCCACGGCGGAAAACAGGAAAACCAACCCGTCGAGTACGCGTAAAGAGCGGTTCACTTCCGCCGTAAAATCCACGTGGCCGGGCGTGTCGATGATGTTCAGGTCGTAGGTTTCTCCCCCGATGGCCCAGGCGCATTTGGTGGAGGCGGCGGTGATGGTGATGCCGCGTTCGCGCTCTTGCTCCATCCAGTCGGTAATGGTATTGCCTTCGTGCACCTCGCCGATTTTGTGGATCACCCCGCTGTAAAACAGCATGCGTTCGGTCATGGTCGTTTTGCCCGCGTCGATGTGCGCGGCGATGCCGATGTTGCGGGTAAAGGCAAGGGATTTTTTCATGGGCGGCGTATTACCGGGCAAAGATAATCCACGCGCGGCGTTCTTGTCAGGCGCCTTGGCCTGCCTGCTTTTGCCAGCGCGCGAAGATTGATTCCACCTCTTCGCCGTCCCATTTTTCCTCGATGCCCGGAATAGCGAGTATCTCGGCGAACATGGCGTTTTGCCGGTCGTCTTCGCGCAGGGCGATGTGGTAAGGCGTGTTGCTGAAAGATACCATGGAATACACCGGCAGGAAACCGGGGTGCCGTTCGTGCAGCCGGGCGGCAATTTTTTTGCGCAGCAGGAATTTGGGATCGCCTACCAGGTCGCGCATTTCGATAAAGTTGCGCAGGGCCAGTTCGAGGATGGCGTCGCCGTCTTTTTTGCGGTCGCGGGAAAAGTCGGGAATGATACGCGACCAGTCGCCGCCGTAGGCGTCGTACATGGTGTCGAGTATGGTGCAGTCTTCAAAACCGGCGTTCATGCCCTGCCCATAGAAGGGCACGATGGCGTGCGCCGAGTCGCCGATGAGCAGGATGCGGCCCTGCCATTGCCAGGGGTAGCATTGGGTGGTGACAAGCGAGGAGGTGGGGTTTTCCCAAAAATCTTCCAGCAGGGTGGGCATCAGAGGCATGGCATCGGCGAAATAACGCTGGAAGAAATCGCGCACAGCCTCATCGCTGGTCAGGTGTTCGAATGACACCTCGCCTTCGAAGGGCAGGAACAGGGTACAGGTGAAGCTCCCGTCGGCGTTGGGCAGGGCGATGAGCATGAAGTTGCCGCGGGGCCAGATGTGCAGGGCTTTGGGGTCGATCCGGTGTTTGCCGTCGGCAGTGGGCGGAATGCTCAGTTCTTTGTAGCCGTGTTCGATGTAGCGTTGGGTATAATCAAACCGGTCGGTGCGTTGCAGGGCATAACGTACGGCTGAAAAAGCGCCGTCGGCGCCAAAGATCAGGGGCGCTTCCACGGTTTTATATTCCCCTTTACGGATATTTTCAAACGTGATGAACGGCTTTTGCAAATCCACGTCGGCGCAGCGGTGTTCGAAGTGGAATTGCACGTTCGGGTAAGAGGCGGCGATGTTGATCAGTTCGAGGTTGAGGCCGCCCCGCGAAACGGAATAAATGGCTTCATCGGCTTTGCCGTAAGGTTGGAACGTCAACTCGCCCTGTACGGAGTGCATCATGCGGCCGGGCATGGGCAAGGCAACTTTTTCCAGTTTTTCGCGCAGGCCGGCCTTGTCGATGGCGGCCCAGCCGCGCACGCTCATGGCGAGGTTGATGGATCGGCCACCGAGGTAGCCGAGGGCGCGCATGTCGGGCCGGCGTTCATACACGTCCACTTTGTAGCCCCGCCGGGCGAGAAAAACGGTCCAGAGGGCGCCTACAAGGCCGGCGCCGACGACGATGGCGCGTTTGGAAGTGGATTGGTCAGGCATGATGATATTGGCGATGACGGGGTTGTGTCAAAGGGGTGGGTGAATAAGAAAAATGAGCGAGTAGGTAGATTTGTGGTTGCAAACATTTACCAGCCCGTCCGCTCATGGATGCAAAGGTAAACACTGGGAGAAAGATCACCTTCAAACCGTAGGGCCAAAATCAATTCGTGCGAGTTCCGATTCAAATTGAGGATTTCATCGCCCCCGGACATTAGTGTTTTCCGGAATAAAAGGTTTCTTTCTTTTCAGTGATAACCAGACCCGGTTTAAGGTATAAATAAACGGGGCTAAGATGCTTCAAATAATAACCGTAATTTCGCCTTGAAAAATCGCCGCCTTTCCATTTTACTCCCGCCCGCCTGTTTAAGGATCACCACCGATATCCGCATGAAAAAGCAATTGCTCCTTTTCAGTGTTTATTTTTTTGCCTTGACAATACTGCCCGCGCAGCAAACCAAAGGCGTCGCGCCCATCGCTCCCCCCACTACCGGCGCCGGCCAGACCTGGGCCGTGATAGCCGGCGTTTCCGATTATCAGAATCCCGACATCACCGACCTGAAATACGCCCACCGCGACGCCCTGGCTTTTGCCCACTACCTTCAGAGTCCGGCCGGCGGCCGGGTAGACAGTTCGCATATCACGCTGTTGCTCAACGAAAATGCCACGGCCGGAAAATTTGCCGCCGCCCTCGACTGGCTGCTCGACGTAACGAAGGAAGGCGACCTGGCCGTGATCTATTTTTCCGGACACGGCGACGTGGAGCGCAAAACCATTTCCCAACCCGGTTTTTTACTGTGTTGGGATGCGCCCGCCCGCGTGTACACCAGCGGCGGCACTTACGCGCTGGTTTTCCTCCAGGAGATCATTTCCACGCTTTCCCTGCAAACGAAAGCCCGCGTTCTGGTGGTCACCGACGCTTGCCGGGCCGGCAAACTGGCCGGCAGCGAAATCGGCGGCGCCCAGGCCACGGCGGCCAACCTGGCCAAACAATACGCCAACGAGGTGAAGATCATGTCCTGCCAGCCCGACGAGTTTTCCCTCGAAGGCCAGCAATGGGGCGGCGGCCGGGGCGTGTTTTCTTATTATTTCCTGAACGGGATCATCGGAATAGCCGACCGCAACGCCGATGGCGTCGTCAGCCTGCTGGAAATTGAACGTTACCTGAACGACCAGGTGCCGGCAGCCACCGCGCCGCACAGCCAGATACCCATGACGGTGGGCAGTAAAAGCGCCGCGGTCGGACTTGTAGACGCCGCCGCACTGGCCGCGCTGCAACAAAACGACCAAACCGGTGACCTGTCGGGCGGCCTGCTGGCCAGCAACGACAAAGGCATGGAAAGCGCCCTGGCCAAAGACCCTTCCGCGATGGCGCTGTACGGCGAGTTTAAAAAGGCGCTGAAAGAAGGGCGTTTGCTGACCCCTGAAACGAGTTGTGCCTGGAAGTTATTTAACCAATTAAAAGACAAACCCGCGGCGGCGCCTTTTCAGGGTCAGATGCGGCGCAACCTGGCCGCTGCCCTCCAGGACGAAGCCCAGCAGGCCATAAACGACTACCTGAAAGCCAACCCGGCGGAGTTGCGCAAACGCTGGGGATTCAGCCAACGCTACGAACAATTTCCGGAATACCTGGCCAAGGCAGCCGATTTGCTGGGAGAAAATCATCCGATGTATAAAAACCTGAAAGCGCGGGCGCATTATTTCACCGCCCTGAACTACCGGCTGCGCGGCGAACGCGGCAAAACGCCCGCCTTGTATAATCTGGCGCTTTCCGAACTCCAGGAGTGCCTGAAACTGGAACCCGACGCCGCTTATGCGTACAATGAACTGGGACTCTTGAGCCGCCGGTTGAAAAACTATACAGAATCAGTCGTTCATTTTGAACAAGCCATCGCCCAGTCGCCCGGATGGGTGTTGCCCTGGGCGAATTTAACCAGTGTTTATATGGATTTAGTTGATTATACCGGCGCCGAAATTACCGGACGGCAAGCGGTCCGGCTGGACAGCACTTTCGCCCTGGCGCAATACAATCTCGGTCTGACGTATCAATTAACCGGCAATACCCCGAAAGCAAAGAGCCATTACAAAAAAGCCATTCAATACGACCCCCAATATACGCTTGCATTTTTTAACCTCGGGTTGATCTATTTTCACGAAAACGATTTTGTGCGGGCGGAACAAATGTGGTTGGTCTACCATCAACAGGCGCCCGACGACCCCGACGGTCTCCTCAACCTGGGAGAGGCCGCTTTCAAACAAAACCAAAGGGAAAAAGCCCTGGCGTTTTTTCAAAAAGCCCTGGCACTCGATCCGAAATACAGTCCGGCGCGGCTGAGCCTGGGCCAGCTTTATCTGGAAAACGGAAACCTGGCCGATGCCGAGTCCGATTTCTGGCGCTGCGCCGAACTAAAGCCGGACGACCCCGTACCCTATTATTACCTCGCCTACTGCAAAACGCTTCAACAGGATCAGGCGGAAATGGCCGAACGGCACCTGCTCAAAGCGCATTCCCTCGACAAGGATTTCAAAACCCTGCACGAGGATAAACGCCTGGAGCCCATCCGGCAAAAGCCGGCATTTGTCGCGCTGCTGGACCGGTACGCGCCGGGGTGGAGGTGAGGGGGTTTATGAGGGTTTATGAGGGTTTATGAGGGTTTATGAAGGTTTATGAAGGTTTATGAAGGTTTATGAAGGTTTATAATAAGCCCTCATAAACCTTCATAAACCCTCTAAACCCTCCCCCCTCACTTCCCGGCCATCACCGCCTTTGCCTTCGGCTCCAGCCCGTAACGCATCCAGAAGGCCGAACACATCATGCGCAGCATATTGTCTTTCGGATATTGTTTGAGCAGCGTTTCATATTGCTGACCGGCGGCGTTGTACCATTCCGCTTTTTCCAGGGCGATGGCTTCCATCATGCCGCGCAGGGCGGGGTCGCCGTCGCGATAAGTGGATGAGCCGGTGGCTCTTTTGGTGGCTTCGGCTTGTACTTCCGGAGAAGACAGCGTGAATTCACGCAAGGAAGAGACCAGGTTGGGGTTACCCGGGACGGACACCTTCCACGAATATCTCTGGTTCGGTGTCAGGTTCAATTTGCGAATATCTACCGTGGCGAAGGTATCGGCTACGGTTGTGTTGTGCAGCGATTTGTCGTTTTCATCGAGGATTTCCAGTTGGTACGAATTGGCGCCGGCCGGTCTCGACCAGACGAACTGCACCTCGCCCGGCGCGAGTTTCCCGAAAGGCAGGATCAGGATGATATTGGCGCCCGTGCCGCCCCAGCCGTCGCCGCCTTTTTTGGGATCGGTCACCACGGTACCCCAGCCGTCGCCGCCCTTTTTGGGATCGGTCACCACGGTGCCCCAGCCGTCGCCGCCTTTTTTGGGATCGGTCACCACGGTACCCCAACCGTCGCCGCCTTTCTTGGGATCGGTCACGACAGTGCCCCAACCGTCGCCGGACTGTTTTCCGCCGGCAAACTCGACGGAAGCCCGCACGTATTTACCGAATTCCGGGTCGAAATTGAGGCTTGCCAGACCGCCTTTAAACACTTCAGGCAGGGCATACGTGCCTTTGCCTTTGAGTTGTTGGAGGCGGCCGTTGCAATACACTACTGCCGAGCCGTTGCCTTTTATTTTCAACGCGCCGGTCTTTTTGATCACGGCGCCCGGAGTGATTTTAAAACTTACGGCTTTATCTGCCGAGTTATATTGCACTTTGCCCTGGCTGGAAACCACCACGGCGGGGAAATCGTCCGGCTGAGCCGGTAGCAGGCCGGCGAAAAGCAGGATGCAGGCGAGCAATAAAAAATGCTTCATCATAGATATATAGTTAATTTTCAGATGATTATGCCTTAACAGGAAGACCTGGTGGTGTAGTTGATCCACCGAACCAGTTTATTATCTTGTAAAATAAAAATGATGGCTTTATACACCATGATTTGGCCAAGGGGGGTTTCGATGGTGCGCGGGGCTTCACCGTACGCTTTTACGATGGCGTCGCGCGCATCGCCAAGGCCAATGCTTTTTGCCGTTTTGCCCGTGTTGCCGGGGTTGGTGAGGTGGAAAATGGTTATGGGATTGTTTTGGCTCAGGTTGTTAATACTGATGTACACCCTGGAATGGGGGCCGGGCTCCGGGTTTTGATGAAAAACCAGGTTATCGTTCAGTTCGACTTTTATTGAATCAAGGGCTTTGGGGCAGAGGTCGTTGTCGGCGGGATGCGAGATGGCCAGCATTTTCAGGCCGTCGATCGTTTCAGGTTTCAGGCTTGTCTTTTCTTTTGGCGCCGCCGGCAGGGGGGCCTCATTGAGTATTTTCAGGTTGATGTCTGCCAGGGCGCTGTTGCCGGTCTTGGCGGCGGTTTCGAATATTTTCTTTGCCGCTGCTGTATTGCCGCTTTTCGCTTCTATGATCCCGATCAACACGTCCGCATCCACGGCTGTTTTGGCGAATTGTTTGTTTTTCAGGGCAAGTGTGCGGGCCTCCTCGGCGGCGTAAAAGCGGGCGCGGGTGTAGTCGCCGAGCAGGGCGTAGGCGCAGGCTTTGTTGAGGTAGGCCGGCGCGTAGTTGGGGTCGAGACTGATGGCGGCGTCGAACTGGAGCAGAGCCTGCCGGAGCATGGCTTCGCGGGCGCTGCCGGCGCCGGCGCCTTTTGTACCCGATAAATTCAGATCCAACTGAACGGGATAGCGGAACACCAGTTCGTTTTCTTCGAACTCTTCCATCGCTTCCAGCACTTTGGTCACGCCGAGGTTGTTGTAAATTTCCCGGCTTTGATACCGGAGCGCCACGTATTGGTAATACTGGTAGGCTTCGCCGTAGCGGCCGATAACGGTGAGGAGGTTGGCCATTTCAAACACTTCGACCAGCCTTTCGAGTTTTTGTTTGGTGCGGAGCAGCATGGTCTGGCGGTCGGTCATAGAGGGATATTTTTCGGATTCGCCCGCCCCCCAACCGTAAGTCTTGTACACTTTTTCGATCATTTGCGGCGCCTGGTCGAACAATCCGAATCCGGCAGAGTAGGCCAGAAATCCGCCGAGATAATCTGCTTCCGTTTCGTTGGCCACTTTATCCGTGAGTTTCTGAAGCTTCATGCCGATTTTCAGATCGCCGTACTCCTGTGCAAAACTGCTTCGCCAGCCGTGTTTTTCGTAGTAGTGCGTCAGTTCGTGGGCGAGCAGAAAAGCCAGGCCGGCGTCGCCGTATTCGGCGGCGGCATTGTAAGCGAATTCCTCCAGTTGCACTTCATGTAACTGGTAGTTCATAAATGCCGCGTTCCCGTCTTTCCGGCCTTTGAGCATCACGAGTTTGGGTACCGGCAGCCGGAAGTCGCCGCGGGCTTCCACGAGTTTATCAAATATCCGCAAGGCTTTGTTGTACCGCGCCGTATCGTCGGTTTTATCTGCCGGCTTCTTCAGCATTTCAGGGTCTCCGCCCAGGGGTTGTGTGCCGATGTTGCGCGATTGTGCCGGCAAATCGGAAAGAAAGCCTGCGACAAGGCAGATGCCCAAAAGGAAAGTCTTCATAGAAACAGTTGGTGAATGGATGATGTCTTAATTAATACCGTAAATGTAACAAGGTAATCACATGCAGCTCTACATTTACCCAAAATCATTTGAATGAAACACGTACTTTTTTTAGTACCGATAGCTGTTACTATTTCAGGACTCAGTGCCCAGGACCTTCACGTCCATTACGATGCTTTTACCGATTCGGTATATTACCTGCGGGGCGGAAAACCGGTAGACCGGCCGGTTGTGCGGAAGGGGGAAAATGTATTGTTTCATATCAGTAATTATAACAACTACCTGTACAACGTTGAAGTAAAAACGAAGGTCGGGCGGGTATCCGTCGCACAGGGCAGCGGTTTCGACCTGGGTCAGCTGGCGGCCGGCGGATCGTTCAATCCTGCCGGGCTGGTTTTTGGTGAAGGCAGTAAGGCCGGCGGGTTGGGGCCTTTCGGCATCACGGCCCCCGAAGGCAGCGGGATGGGCGAATCGGCGGAAACACAACGACGCGAGCAGCTCGTTGAAGAAATGAAAAATCTGGAACAGCATATTAAAAACACCCTAACGGTACTGACCGAGCTGGACGAGCAGATGACTGAAAAAAATGCGGATATGAAAACCGCCCTGGAAGCCCAGCAAATACAATCTTTCGCAGCTATTGAAATTCAAAATCTTCGCTATAACCCGCATCTCGCGCCCCGCCAGATCAAACAACTTTCCCGGGAATACATGTCGCGCATATTCGATGAAAGCGACCCGACCAAACTCGACCTCAGCGCAGTACTCCAAAAAACCGATACCCGCAAGCAGTTAACGGCATTGCAACAGGAATACGAAAAATCCGCGACGCTGTACGCCGGACAACTCAATCAACTAAAGGGTTGGATCGGCGCTTTGGAGGATACCAAATTTGATTTTATCGGAAATTCGCTCCTTAACTTCCGCGGCACGGCTGCTAAAAGGTTCGGCACATCGGAAAGAAACTTAGAAACCTACCGGGGCAATATCGCCATGCTCGAAGCCAAACTGCCTGAAATCAAAAGCCTCGACCTGGAAGCCCTGGCGCACTTGCGCACCGATTACCTGATCATTCAGGAAAATGATTTTTCCAAAACATACCGCCACACCGCCGAGGGCGACAACCTGAGCCTGCAACTGATCTTTACCCCGATTGACTCTGCCCAAACCCCCGGCGTGGTCACCAAACAGGTCGCCCCGATAGAGCTAAGCGTCTATGGGGGATTCCAGGTGAACGCCAGCCTGGGCCTGAATTTCGGGCAGTTTTTCAAACGCCCCAAGGATTATTTCGTGCGCGACAGCACCATCCGCGCCGGCGCGAAAGACGCTTTCACGCCCTATCTGACTTCTTCCGTACACTTCTACCGCCAAGGCCGCGGGGCGGTGTCCTTCGGCGGTTCCTTTGGCGTGGGCATCCCGCTGGGCGACGGCGGCGGCCTCGAATCGCTTTCCTTCTTTCTGGGCCCCAGCCTCGTGCTCGGCCGCGCCGAACGCATCGTGTTCAGCGCCGGTTTGCTGGGCGGCAAAGTACAACAGCTCGACAACGGCTATTCCGAAGGCGACTACTTCATTGAGACCGAAACGAACAAGGTGGACACCAGGCCGCGGTACGAACTGGGGTATTTTGTGGGGTTGTCGTTCAATTTGATTGGTGGGAAGTAGGTCTGCCAACTCCCGCGCCCCCGACATCATATTATTTTATCCTGTTTCACTGCATCCCCTCCAAATACTCCGCAAACTGCCCCATCAATTCATCTACTAACTTGTTCACCTGACTGGAGGCGCCCGAAACAAGGAAGGTTTTCAACTCGGTTTCCGTGTCGCCTTTGTACCGGTAAAGCCAGGCCGTGACTTTCACGGCTGTTCCGCTCACCTCGTAGGAGCCGTTCAAAGTATGGTATTCTCCCGCGGCCTTATCCACCGGCCAGAACGCAAAATTCAGGGTGGGGTCGGCTAACATTTGTTCGAGTTGTTCGTTGACAGCGTCGGTTATTTTTAGCGGGTCGCTTTGTCTGAGGTTGCGAAAAGACGATTTGGTAATGATCTTTTTTACCGACGGTAATTTTACAGCCGTGCTGTCTTTGATGATTCCTATCGAGAAATCTTCCATGCCGATCAGTTTAGGCTCCTGCACTTTGTTTACTTCGCCGGCCAGTTTGGGCACGTCTTCGCGAACTTCCATAAATAACCTGCCGACATCGACATAGTGGTTTTTGTCGCCGGCGGCTACTTTTGGCGTATTGCGCAACAGGCTGTACGTGAGCAGGCCGTGGCCGAACCGGGGGTCTTCGTAGCTCGATTTATCGGCGGCGCTGCCCGCCAGCACGAAAAAGCCGGCGCGGTCTTTCATCCGAACCAGGGCGCGGCGCTGGTCGCTGTTGAGATTACCTCCTTTGGCGCCGATATCGATTTGCCGGACGACTTCGCCGGAATTGCAGGCGTCGAGGATGAGGATTCGTTTGCGGGCTTTTACGGCGCGAATCCAGGCCTGAAGCGAATCCTGTGAAATCGCCTGGCGGCGGTTGCCGGCATTGTCGAAGTCGAAACTGCTGTTGTCGGTAGTGAGGTAGTAGAATTGTCCGGCAGGGCTGTTTGCCGGCCAGGTGGTACCGTGACCCGACAAATAGACCAGCAGGACATCTTTGGGTTCGGCCCTGGCGGCAAATTCCGCCAGGGCGGTCTGTATGGCGGCTTTGGTGGGCCGTGTTCCGCCCGCCGCGGTGCTGAGCAATTTGACATTCATGCGGGCGCCGAAAAGGGCCGAGCCGGACAGTTCCAGCATTTCTTTGTACGCGGCGGCGTCTTTGTCGGGAAAACGCAGGTTGAGCTCGGCGCCTGCATAACGCGAAGTGCCCACCACCAGCGCGTACAGGGTATTGGCCAGGTCGGATTTTTCACCCGGCGGGGCAAGGGGAGAAGGCGCCGGGGCGCCGGGGTCGCCTTTACTTTTGACGCCGCCGGGGGTGTAATCCAGCGTATATGGCTGGCTGGGCTGCCAGCCGTCCCGGGCATAAAAAATGAGGGATAAACGGTTTACCTGACTGTCGATAAAATAACCGCTATATGGCGCCAGGTCGATCTCAAAGGATTCGAGCCGTTGCGGGTTGGCGTCGGGAATGATTTCGATGTCGCCGTCGAGCAATACAGCGGCTGTGCCGATGCCGCCGTCGCGTTTTTGCAACCGTACCCTGATCTTATCGCCCACGACGCCGGCTTCCAGCAGGAGCGGGCACAAGGCCAGTTCCTGGCTTTCCAGGCGCTGAACCCGGCGCAGTTCGCCTTCGGCCAGGCCCATGACCCGCGCGAAAAGACCGGGTTCGTAGTACCGGTCTTTCAGTTGCGCCAGATCGATCACTTCAAGGCCCTGCACGTAGTACATCCGGTTCATGGCATCGGGCGAAGCGTCGAACAGCCCCTCGGGCGTAGTGACGGCCCAGTCGCTGGAATCGAGCGGAACGAGCATGATCCGCTCTTTCCCGGATACAGGGTCCCAAAATTTGACAGTCCCGTTCTTATGTACCGTCACCGCGGATTTGCCGTCCGGTGTAAACCCCACGCCGGATACTTCCCCGGCATTTCCTGTAAAGGTCAGGATTGCTTGTCCGGATGCCCGTTCCCTCAGTTTGGCGGTTCCGCCGGCGCTGCCGGAGAGGATGAATTTACTCCCGGCCGGCCCGTCAGGCGGTGAAAATGCCACGGACAGTATTTCTTCAAAAGAGCGCCCAAAGTTCTGAATCTCGTTTCCGGACAGGTCCCAACATTGAACCGAACCGTTTTTGCTACCACTGACGATTGATTTTCCATCCGGTGAAAAAGACAGGGCGTTGACCTGTCCGGTAACGGGAAAAGCATGCAGTATCTTGCCGGATAAATCCCAGATGAAAATACTGTCCCGCCCGGCGCCCGCGATGGATTGCCCGTCCGGGGAAAATGCCAAAGCGGTGAGCATCTGAAAGGCCGGGTAGACCTGGCGTACCCGGCCGGTTAAATCCCTGATTCTGAAAAAGTTATCTTCTCCTCTGCCGAGGACGAACTGTCCATCCGGCGAAACGGCTACGATTGACGCTTCATTCCTGACCGCGGAAAGGTTCTTCAGTTCTTCGCCGGACATGTTCCATTGTTTTACCGTTCCGTCGGCGTTTCCAAAGGATATGAATTTGCCGTCCGGAGAAAAGGACAACGCGGTGATACTGTTGGTAAAACCTTTTAATATTGCCGCGATTTGTCCCCTTGTGTCCCAAAGTTTGACGGTATGATCGGCGCTGCCGCTCAATGTGAAATTTCTGCCGGGGGCATCAACGGTACCGGTCGGGGAGCAGCC
>CALEYM010000802.1 GCA_937926185.1 uncultured Bacteroidota bacterium
CGCGCGCCGCGCGCGCTTTGGCCAGGATCTCGGCGCGGGTCAACGTGGGCCCTTCCGCTTTTTTCGCGGCGACCTTGGGCGCTTTAGCAGGCTTGGCCGTGGCTCCACCCGACTTGGCGGCGCGCGCCGCGCGCGCTTTGGCCAGGATCTCGGCGCGGGTCAACGTGGGCCCTTCTGTTGCAGGTTTAGCCGTTTTGGCGCGACCGCGTCGTCCCTTTGCTTTGGAAGCAGATACTGCTTCGGCGCTTGTCTCTTTTTTCCCGGATACGAGGGCAATGTGAGCCAGGTGATGTTTGCTGTGCCAGGCGTAAAGCGCAATGGCTTCCGGCAACAAAATAACACTTTGCCTTTCCGGATGAAAATAGCCTTTCTCGAGGTCTTCTTCAGAAAGGGATTCCAGGAATTGCACCCATCTGCGGTGCAGCGCGTTCAGCAAACGTAAAGAAACTTTTACGGAGCCTTGTTTACTGTCTTCTGTTTCGGCCCAAAGCCCTTCTTCATAAGGTTTAATGACAGGCGTTGGTTCTGTGACGGCCAGCTTCATCCGCATATAAGCGTTGATATGACTGTCGGCTATATGATTGACAACTTGCCGAACCGTCCAGCCGCCCGGCCGATAGGAGACATCCAGGGATTGGTTGGATAGTTTTTTGAGTATTTTTTTCAGTAGGGAATTTTGCAATGGTTTTAATATGTTTTTTGGTATCTTCAAGCGAATAATTTTTGCCATACTCGAAGTTACCGATGGGGTAACGCAATTTATCCATTTTGCTCATTGTCGCGTTTGTTTAATTTCAGTTAAGTTAAAAAAATGTGTTGCGCATTATTGATTATTGGCATATTTATTTACGTTTTTTTATTGTCCTTCCAGCGCCATAAATACCGGCAGGCTATTGTCCGGTATGGCCGCCATGGTTCTGATATAGATATCATTTTTTTTCGCAAATCTTTCCCGCTTTCCGAAATGGAGTACAATCTGGCCATGGCTTGTTGAATACCCAGATCGTCGGCTGGAAATATGTCCGGCCGGTTCAAAGTGAAGATAAGGATCATTTCTGCAGTCCATTGCCCCACTCCTTTTATTTGTGTAAGGAATGAAATAATTTCTGCATCCGCCAGATCATTCCACGAATAGTTTTCCAAATCGTTTTCCAAAGTAAAGGCTGCAACGTTTTTCAAATAGGCAGCCTTTTGATTCGACAAACCCGCTGTACGAAGCGTGTTTATGTCCATAGTTTTTAGTACTTCGGGACTTGGGTCAGTACCCGGGAAGAGGGCGCAAAACCGTTTAAAAATAGTGTCGGCAACGGTCACACTGAGTTGTTGGGAGACGATAGATTCTAATAGGTCAAAGTAAACATTCCCGGATGGCGTGAGTGGAGCAAGGTTGGTTGTCTGAATAACTTCTTTCAGCTGATTGTCTTTTTTCAAATGCAAAATTGCAACATCTGTTTCCATTTTATATCTTTTTGTGCGCAAAAAAATGCAAAATAAATTCTTTATAGTAATTTTAATTTACAGCGCAAGAGGAAATTTTTATTGCAATTTACTGATAATCAAATTTTTAGACAAAAAACACATAAAAATTTTCTGTTTTGATCTATAAACGTTTTGAATAAAAAAATATTGGCTGAAAGATTCTCCCACCTTATGCCAGAAGGTTCGGGCACGCTTTTTTACGGAAAGGACAAACGTGTTCCTAATTTTGTGCCTTTAAGTGAAACAAAAAGAATAATATTGCCCGTTCTAATTCACAGCATACCGACCAAGACAAACGCAACAAATGGGATTTCAAAAAGTTACCACGGTAGAAAGCCACCACGAAATGCTGGATTTCGTGCGGCATTTGCTCGACGACGTCCAGGCTTTCGAGTATATGCTCGAAAATAACTGGTTCGAAAGCGATATCACCCGGATTGGCGCCGAACAGGAGATGTGTCTGGTACACAATAAAACGTACAAACCCGCCAATATTAATCTGGAAGTATTGTCCAGATTAACCGACGCGCCCTGGTGCGTGACAGAGTTGGCCAAGTTCAATCTGGAAACAAATTTATCGCCCCGGGAATTTACAGGCGATTGTATCAGCCAGATGGAAGCGGAAAATCTGGATTATCTGGGCAAAATTCAGCGTGTGCTCGACGAGATGGACGCATCTATTGTATTGTGCGGCATATTGCCCACCCTGCGCAAACACGACCTTGAAATGCAGAACCTGACCCCCAACGAGCGTTACTATGCGCTGATGGCGGCGATTCAGAAACATTTATTGGGCACTGCCTTTGAGTTGCGGGTGGAAGGGGTAGATGAATTATTGGTCAAACATGATTCGCCATTGCTGGAAGCCTGCAACACCAGTTTTCAGGTGCACCTGCAAGTGTCGCCGGCGTCTTTTGTAAAAATGTATAATATTGCACAAACCCTGGCGGCGCCAATTATTGCCGTATCGGCCAATTCGCCGCTGGTGTTCGGGCGCCGCCTGTGGCATGAGACGCGGATCGCGTTGTTCCAGCAAAGCCTCGATACACGCACGACATCCGATCACATGCGAGAACGCCTGCCCCGCGTAAACTTCGGCTCCGGCTGGTTGCAGGGCGATATTACACAGATATATAAGGAAGACATCAGCCGCTTCCGCGTATTGCTGGCCGGCAAAATAGAAGAAGACTCGCTGAAAATGGTACAGGAAGGCAAGGTGCCCAAATTGCGCGCCCTGCAAATCCATAACTCCACGGTATATCGCTGGAACCGCCCCTGTTACGGCATTTCTCCCAACGGCAAACCGCACCTGCGCATAGAAAACCGCGTGATGCCCGCCGGCCCCACGGCCGTGGATGCCGCGGCCAATGCCGCTTTCTGGCTGGGCCTGATGGTGGGTATGGGGCAACAATACGGCGATATTACCAAACACATAGACTTTGACGACGCGCGCGACAATTTTATTAAGGCCGCAAAATTTGGCATAGACAGCACGTTCAACTGGTTCAAAGATAAAAAGGTGCCGGCGCCAGAACTGGTTCTGAAAGAACTCCTTCCCCTTGCCAAAGAAGGGCTCCAGCATCAAAATGTGAAAAAAACCGACATTAAAAAATACCTGGAAATTATAGAAGCCCGCGCGCGGGAACACAAAACCGGCGCCCGCTGGGCATTGCGTTCATTCACCGCGCTCAAAAATGAAGTGACCAACGACGAAGCCGTCACTTGTATTACCGCCGCTATCATTAAAAATCAAAAACAAAACAAACCCGTGCATACCTGGAAGGAAACGACCGCATCGGACCTCGAAGACTGGCAACCTTCCAAACTCAAAGTGGAAGAATTTATGTCGACAGACCTGTTCACCGTTCAGCGCGACGACCTGATAGAGCTCGTGGCCGAGATCATGAATTGGCGCCGTATCCGCTACATGCCCGTGGAAGACAGCAAAGGCGAGCTGGTAGGCCTGGTCTCCTCCCGCCTCTTGTTGCGGCACTTTGCACGGGTAAATAAATTGAATGATGCCAAACTGACGACGGTCAAAGATATCATGATCGAAAAACCGCTGACCGTCAATCCGGATACTTCTGTCATGGATGCCATGCGCAAAATGCAGGGCAATAAGATCGGTTGCCTGCCCGTGGTAAAAGGCAAGGAATTGGTGGGTATAATCACAGAAATGGATTTCCTCCGGATCACGTCACGGCTGATGGAGCGGGTGGAAAAGGGAGGCTGACGGGTTAAGGGGTACCCCGTTAACCCGTAACCCGTTATTCAGGCAAACACCCCCGACGATAAATACCGGTCGCCGCGGTCGCAAATAATACAAACGACCACGCCTTTATCTGTTTCTTCGACGAGTTTGGCCGCGGCGGCCACTGCTCCCCCGCTGCTGACGCCGCCGAAAATGGCATCTTCTTTGGCCAGCCGGCGCATCATGCCGATGGCCTCGCCCTGCGACACGTCGATGATGCGGTCTACCCGCCATGGTTCGTATATTTTAGGCAAAAACTCCGGCGACCAGCGGCGTATGCCGGGGATGCTGGAGCCGTCGGTAGGTTGCACGCCCACGATCTGGATGTCAGGGTTCATTTCTTTCAAATAACGGGATACGCCCATGATGGTGCCCGTGGTGCCCATGGAGGAGACGAAGTGTGTGATCTGTCCGCCCGTGTCGCGCCAGATCTCCGGGCCGGTGGTGCGGTAGTGTATGCCCCAGTTGTCGGGATTGGCGAACTGGTTGAGCATCAGGTATCCACCCTGGGTGACCATTTCTTCGGCCAGTTCACGCGAGTACTCTATGGTGCGGGCGGCAGGCGTCAGGATTACCTCCGCCCCGTAGGCGCGCATGGTCTGCACACGTTCGTCGGTGGAATTGTCGGGCATGATGAGCGTAATGTCGAGGTTGAACAGCCGGGCGATCATGGCCAGCGCGATGCCGGTATTGCCGCTGGTGGCCTCCACCAATTTTACGCCGGGGCCGATCTCCCCGCGTTCCAGCGCGCCTTTGATCATGCCATAAGCCGGCCTGTCTTTTACGCTGCCGCCTGGATTCTGGCCTTCGAGTTTTCCGTAAACAGTCACGCCGGGTTTCCGGATCACCTGGCGGATTTCAGCAAGCGGGGTGTTGCCGATGAGGTCGAGGATGGTGGGCATGTATGATTTGTTGATTTGTTGATTTGTTG
>CALEYM010000803.1 GCA_937926185.1 uncultured Bacteroidota bacterium
CTATAACAGACCAAGACGGCTGTACCGTGGCGAATACGGAGATCAGTTTTAATTTTTTCCCACCCTGGGCGCCCAACGTGTTGGTTACGAATGCCCTGTGTTTTGGGGATAACAACGGCCAGGTTGCCGTAACGGTAAGCGGCGCCGCGGGGCCGCCTTACGCTTTTAATTGGTCTAACGGCGCTACCGGCCCCGGCATATCCGATGTGGCAGCCGGTACGTACACCGTTACGATTACGGATCAAACGGGCTGCACCACAACGACTTCGGCTATCGTAGGGCAACCCACGCAACTAGCGCTTACTATCACCGATACTGTGAATGAATCCTGCCCGGGTAATGCCGATGGACAAGCCACCGCATCGGCTTCGGGCGGCACTTCGCCATACGCTTATGCGTGGTCGACCGGGGCTACCACGTCTACCGCCACCGATCTGAGTGCGGGGTTAGTGATCTGTACAGTGACCGATGCAAACGGTTGTGCAGAAATCATTGAGGCGCCGATCAGCGTGTCGCCACCTTCGGGCGCCCTGATTGCCGGTTTGGATTCCGCGTGTCTGGATTTACCGGCGCAGTACAGCCTGCCGGGTAATTTTTCCGGTTACCAATGGTCGGCTTCCAATAATGGCACAGTTACGCAGGGGCAGGGCACGAACGCCGCGACGGTTTTGTGGTCAACCCCCGGCGCGAATACGCTGACGGTTTATTTCACCAATGAAAGCAACTGCCCCGACTCCGCCGTGCTGGAACTGACGGTCAATATTTGTGTAGGCGCCACGGCGCCCACGCTGCCTGGAGTACGGGTAATGCCCAATCCCTTCGGCGACCGCCTGAGCGTCGTATTCGAGCGTCCGGCGCAACCCGGTACGCGTCTGCGACTGATGGACGCCCAAGGACGGCTGATAGCGGAATACTTCGCCATCACGGATCAGACCCGGCTGGAAACGGCGTATTTGCCGGCGGGTGCATACCTGCTGCAAATTGTTGAAAACGGCAGGGTGGGGGTTTGGAAAGTAGTGAAAACTGTAAAATAGGTTAGAGGGTTAGAAGAGATGTCCCTTTAAAAGTCCAATTTGTTGTTAATCAGCAAATTGGGCTTTTAAAGGGACACCCAAGATAAGGAACCACTTGCCACGTAAAAAGGTCGGCCCAATTTTATTCGAACCGACCTCTTGGGGGCCTTTTACAGGGAAACCCCAAATGAAGACAACAGCAACGCGGATGACGCGGGTTTCGCTTTTATAACGGGTGGCCCGATATTTCAGACCTACACGGATACTTATTCTTGCTCAACCGGGGCTGCTTTTGCTGCGCAGCAGGCTTTGCCTTCTTTGGCGCCGCCGGCGCAGCAAGCTTTGCTGGAGCCCATGGCGCAGGATTTTTTCACCATGCCGGTATTGCCTTCAGCCGTAACGGATTTGGGCGCCACGTTCACGAATGTGTTGGAGGCTTCGTCGTACTGAACGCTGACGAATTTGACGTTGCCCTGGCTGTCCGACTCTTTGCGCACATACGAAACAGAACCGTCATCAGCCATACGTTTTTCGATATTGGTGTCGGCAGCGGCAGCTTTGGATGCCTTGGAAATGCAGCAGGATTTGGAAGCGCCGGCCGAGGCGGTGCTGGCGCTACCGTGGCAGGATTGAGCGTTGGCAGCGGCAATGCCCAAAACAAAAAGGAAAGAGAGGAGGAAAATGCCCTTTTTCATAGCGGGAAACAACTTTTGTGTAGTGAAGAGATCAGTGTTTAAAAACGGCACCAAAAGTAAGGCTGCCGCGTCAAATTTAAAACGAATTTCCAAATCCTTAACAATTATTGCTGGCCGGCTACGTATTTTCGCCCGAAAATGTACGGAAAAGAGCCATGTCCAAGCGAAAATCGATCAAAGCAGTTCCGAAATCCGCCCCATCCAAACGGCCAACTGCGCCCATGCCGCGACAGACGGCAACGCCAACCCTGGCGCCCGACTGGATCGGCTGGCTTGCCGCCGCCCTTGGATTTGTGTTGTATCTCAACACATTTGGACACATTTATTGCTTAGACGACTATTCCGTTATTAAAGAAAACTGGGTAACAAAAGGCGGGTTGAAAAACCTGGAACTCATGTTTACCAAGGAATACCGCTTCGGCGCCTGGAACAGCCCGGGCTCTTTGTACCGCCCCCTGTCGCTGCTCATTTTTTCCCTGCAATGGCAACTGTCGCCCGACAATCCTGCTGTCGGGCATATTATGAACGCCGTCGTGTACGGACTGAGTGGTTGGGTGCTTTGGATCACCTGGCGGCGTATTCTGGCAGGTTATCCGCCTATCCTGCCCGCGCTGACCGTTTTGTTTTTTATGGCGCACCCGGTGCACACGGAGGTAGTGGCTAATATAAAAAGCCTGGACGAGATATTGGCGCTGTTGTTCAGTACGGTTTCGCTTTACTGTATCTGGCGCTATTTTGAACAAAACAAGAATAGTTGGCTGATCTGGAGCGTTTTGTCGTACACCCTGGCCCTGTTTTCCAAAGAAAGCTCCATCACTTTTCTGGCGATATTCCCCTTGTGCATCTGGTTTTTTACCGACCGGAAATTGGGAGAAAACCTGCGCATATCGGCGCGCTTCCTGGCGCCTGCTGCCATCTTTCTGTTGATCCGCCACCAGGTATTGAGCGCGCAACCTTACCCGGAAGTATATTCTGAACTGGATAATTTTATCGTCGGGGCAAAAGAGACTTCCACACGGCTCGCATCGGCTTTTATGATGTGCGGCTTGTACCTGAAAACGCTCGTATTCCCGCACCCGCTCATCAGCGACCTCGGTTATCCGCAGATGAAACTGGTGACGTTTGCCGACTGGCGCGCACTGGCGGGATTTTTTATTTACGCCGGCATGTTCATCTGGGCGTTGATGAACCTGGGCAAAAAACACGTGCTGGCATTTGCCATCCTGTTTTACCTCGTTTCGTTTTCGCTGTTCAGCAATGTGCTGATGTTGATCGGCACTTCTTACGGCGAGCGGGTGCTGTACACGCCGTCGTTCGGCTTTGCCCTGGCGCTGGCCTGGCTGGTTACGCGCCTGTTCGGTATTCGTTGGGAGGAGAACATCCCGCTTGCCCGGCAGCTGACCAATCCAGCCGGCAAGGGAACGCTCGTTTGGGGGCTTGCCGGCGTTATCTTGCTGGCCTATTCTGTAAAAACCGTGATGCGCAATCCCGCCTGGTACACCAGCTACACCCTGTATAAAGCCGATTATCCAAACTCGCCGAACTGCGCCAAACTGAACTACCACCTCGGCATAGAAACGATAAAAGAAGGCATGAACGAAGACACCGGCGTGGTGACGGACTCGAACTGGGTAAACAAAGCCATCAATTATTATAGCCGCGCCATCGAGTTATTCCCGCAATATCACGACGCCTACGGCAGTCGCGGACTGGCTTATTTCCGGCTGCAAAAATACAACGAGGCTTACCGCGACTATCAGCAGGCGCTCAAACACCGCCCCAACGACGACAAGGTGTTGTCCAACATGGGGTTCATCTATTTCCTGCGCAATCAGCTGGACTCTGCCGAAACGGTGTACCGCAAGTCGGTAGCCCTCAACCCGCGTTTTATCGACGCCCGGCGCAACCTCGGCGCCGTGCTGGCCATGAAAAAGCAATTCCCCGCGGCTATCGAACAATGGCAGGAAGGGCTGAAATACGAGCCGGAAAATCCCACTTTACTCCAGTACATCGGTTCGGCGTACAAGGATATGGGGCAGCCGGAGAAGGCGCAGCCCTGGCTGGAGCGGGCGGAGGCGGCGCAAAAGAAGGGGAAAGGACAATAGATTCTAATTGCAGGAGATGGCGATTATGTTCCTTTGGTAAGAAAGCTTAATACTTTGGGGCCGGGGCCAAAAAATCGCCGGGATGTTCGCCTTCGCGCATACATCTGTCCGAAAACGAACAACCGGGTATGCAGGACTGAACAAAAGCACCTGATAATCAGCGAGATATACGGCTGGCACGGCAATTGGGGCACTATTGACTTTACCCCTTCAGCCGAAACGCCATGACATAAAACAATTCAGGTTATGTTCAGAAACTATCTTATAACCGGAATACGAAATCTCCTCAGGCAGAAAGGCTACACCCTCATCCATGTTTTGGGCTTAACCCTCGGCATTTCCTGTTTCACCCTGATCCTTTTGTTTATCCGGGACGAACTGAGTTATGATCGCTACCATGAAAAAGCCGGCCGGATTTATCGCCTGACAGAAAAAATAGAACCGGCCGAATTTTCTTCCAGCCAGCCATTTTCCGTCGCGCCGGCCATTGCCAACGAATACCCGGCTATCATAGAACAGGCCGTGCGGTTTTTCAATATGCAGGCGCCGACGCTGACCCTCGAAAACGGTACGGATCGCCGGTTCAATGAAAGCAGGTTCTTTTTTGTGGATTCCGCGGTGTTCGAGGTTTTTAGTTTCCCCTTTCTCAAAGGCGATCCCAAAACAGCTTTGCTGGAACCCTTTTCCGTCGTACTCACGGATGAAATGGCCGAAAAATATTTCGGCCATGAAGATCCGATGGGTAAAACGCTGCGGTTTGAAGGCGCCCATGATTTGAAAATCACCGGGATTCTGCACCGAATACCGGCAAATTCGCATTTCCGGTTCGATTTCCTGGCTTCTTTCAGCACGGTTACCGGTATCCAGAATGGCGTAAAACCGGAAGGCTGGAACTGGAATCCCTGCTGGACGTATCTATTGTTCCACGAAGGCGTGTCTCCCGGCGACCTGGCGACCCGCCTGCCCGGTTTCGTGCAAAAGTTTTTTCCCGATAATATCCGGGAAAAAACCTCCCTGCACCTCCAGGCATTAACGGATATTCACCTGCACTCGCACCTGGACTATGAGATTGAGGCCAATAGCTCGATCACATATATGTATATTTTTTCCATCAGCGCCGCCCTGATCCTGCTGATCGCCTGTATCAATTACATGAACCTGGCTACTGCCCGGGCTATCCGGCGCGCCCGGGAGGTGGGAATCCGAAAGGTGCTGGGCGCCCAACGCCTTCAATTGGTCCGGCAGTTTCTGGGCGAATCGTTCCTGCTGAGTTTTCTGGCCGTGACGCTTGCTCTTCCGGTAATCCGCCTTGCCATACCGGTTCTCAATGCCGTTTTGGACAAATCCATCGGGTTGAACCTGTTTGAAAACGGGTTTCTGATGGCCAGTCTGCTTGGAACCGCAATCTTTGTGGGTTTTGTGGCGGGTATTTACCCGGCATTTGTATTGTCGGCGTTTCGCCCGGCCCCGGTGCTTAAGGGCAGGTTGATCATTAACCATTACAACTGGACTGCCAACCTGAGAAAAGGGCTTGTCGTCGTGCAGTTCGCCGTATCCATTGCGCTGATCATCGGGACAGTGGTGGCTTACAGGCAATTACAATACCTGCAACAGGCCAATACCGGTATCGACACGGAGCAGGTGGTTATGGTCAATATTTTCCGCACAAACCTGGCTTCCCGTTACCAGGATTTAAAAAACAGGCTCCTGCAAAACAGCCATGTTTTACGGGTAAGCACTACCGAAGACAAACCCGGCATCAAATGCCAAACCAATCCGTTCAAACCGGAAGGCTACACCGAATTCCGGCAATTTCAACGCTTGATGGTCGGCTACGACTTTGTGGAGACTTTTAATCTTTCGCTGGTTGCCGGCAGGAGCTTTAACCGCGCTTTTCCAACCGACGATTCCCTGGCCGTGCTGATCAACGAGGCTATGGTGGCGCATTTAGGCTGGAAATCGCCGGAAGAGGCGTTGGGCAAAGGATTTTCCGGCAGGCGCCGAACCCAGGTAGTTGTAGGCGTATTGAAAGATTTCCATTACACCCCGCTCCACCATTCCATCGGGCCTTTCGTACTCGATATTGCCGACACGGAATCGCAACACAATTTTTTCGACCGCTATCTCGCCGTCCGGATTGCCCCGGCCCATCTTCGCGAAACCATCGGATACCTTGAAAAAATTTGGACGGAATTTATGCCCGAAAAGCCGTTCGAGTTTTTTTTCATGGACGACGAAATGGGGAAAATCTACCGGGCAGAAGCGCGCCTGGGCCGAGTGGCCGCGGCGTTTTCCATTTTCGCATTATTTGTCGCATGCCTCGGCCTGCTGGGTATCGTATCTTATATGACGGAAACCAGGGTCAAAGAAATCGGTATCCGTAAAATTCTTGGCGCCACGGCCGGTTCGCTCGTCCGCGAATTGTCCGGCGATTTTTTAAAATTAGTATGCATCGCCTTTCTGATTGCCGTGCCGGTCGCCTGGTATTTGGTAAACGGTTGGCTGCACAATTTTGCTTACCGGAGTAACATTCCCTGGTGGATATACCCGGGCGCAGGCACATTGGCCGCTGCCGTGGCGTTCCTGACAGTGGGAATACAAAGTATGCGGGCGGCGCTGGCAAATCCGGTGAAAAGTTTGCGGAGCGAGTAATGCCACCCCTCTCCCATAGCCATTTAGCATAGTACGTCGTTTTGTTCTGGCCGGCAAAATAAATTCAATTTTTTTATTGGCACAAATCTTAAATTCCGGCATCATATTTGCGCTACTTTTTGCCACTTATTTTCCCCCATTCAAATATCCAATCTCAGCGCCCCCTAATCTTCATACTGACCCAGCGTCAGTTCAGCGCAGCAGTGCCCGTCCGGGCCTTTATCCATTTCCGGTTACACCTTTGGGGTTACACAACTCAAGGCGTCTGCGCGGCTATTTTCCCCGTGTTTAGCACCTTTTAATATTCAAAATCTCGCTTCTATGAAATCTGCATTCACCTGTCTCGGTGTTTGGCTGTGCTGTCTTTTTTCTATCGACATCAATGCCCAACAAGGCCATATCGTGGCCGTCAACGATTCTATCTGCGTAATGGCAGGAGAAATTATCGAGTACAATGTTACCAGCAACGATTCTGTGCCATCAACCGGGCTTTCCGGCCCTGTATTCCTGATCGGCCAGGATAATTGTTTCGGCATGACGCCCAATGGGCAACTCTTTCAGTTTCCAGGCGCCAAGGACTGCTGTGGCGAACACATTTTGCAATACCGGTACGAACAGTGCCAACCGCCGGATAAATGTTTCGCCACGATCAAGATCATCGTAAAATGTCCCAAACCCGATTGTTTTTTTGTCAACCTGGATGATTTCACCAATAACACCGATCCGGCCGGTGGCAATCAGGGGTCTGCGGATTGTGTATTCGCCTGTGAAAATTCAGGAGCCGTTTATTATGTCAGCCATGACTCGTCGAGCACCTATACCTGGTCGGTCACAGGAGGCAGTTTCACGCCCGGCAACAACCCGGCAGAAATTATAGTCAGCTGGGCCAACGCAGGCAGCGGCTCTATTTCCCTGATTATCAACGACAGTAACGGCGAGACCACCGTCCTGGAAATCTGTGTGGATATTCTTGAAGGCCCGACATCTGCTTTTCAAGCCTCAACCGACAGTGTTTGTCTCGGTTCGCCCATCAGCTTTATCAACAATTCGATTGGCGGCGCCGGATTTTTCTGGGATTTCGGCGACGGCAACACGTCCAACATGTTCCAGCCGACCCACCAGTATACGATGCCGGGCGACTATACGGTTACGCTGATTGTCACGAAAAACAATTATGCGCCCGACGGTTCCCCGCTTTGTTGTTGCTCCGACACAGCAACACTGGCAGTGTTCGTCGACTCGCTGCCCGGGCCGAATATTTATTGTATTTCAACACTTTGCGCCGGCGACAGTTCCAAATACTGGACCGACGCCACCAACTGCGCCAACTATACCTGGTCCGTATTTGATGAAAACGGCCTGCCCTGGCCTTTCACCGGACAAGGCAACGACACCATCTGTGTACATTGGGGCAACGGCCCTACCGGCGCCATAGTGCTCGACGCGACCAACTGCGACAGTGCCTATTGCAACCAACCGGTCTCTGTCGTAGTGCCGATCATTTCACCCAGCGTTATTATCGCAGGACTTACGGACGTTTGTGAAAACGCAACGGTCACCTACACCGTACCCAAATGGCCCAGCGTCGATTACAACTGGCAGATAACGGGCGGCACTATCCTCAGCGGCCAGGGCACCAATACCGTGGTGATCCAGTGGGGAACAGCCCCGGGGCCCGGCATGATCAACCTGACCTATGCCAGCAATTTCCTCGGCGGTCTGCCCGGCCACGATCCGGAGGATTGCGCGGGAAAATCAAAACTAAACGTGGCGATCAAGCCGGCATTCGATGTATCAGGCCCCGCACCTTCCGTGGTTTGCGCCAACAGCAGTTCTTCTTTTTCCGCTACGGCTGTGCCATCGTCCAATTACACCTGGACGATTTCGCCGGGCGTCACCTTTACCGGCCAGGGAACGAACGCCATTTCCGTGACCTGGGATGCCGGACCGGGCACTTTTGTCGTCACGGCCACGCCTAACAACCCGGCGGCGTATTGCAACAACGTGGTAACCAAGGTTATCCAGGTGGTGGAAACACCAAAGCCTACCGGAATTGAAGGGCCTCTGGAAATATGCCCGGGTGTTGCCTATAGTTATTTGGGCCAAAGCGCACAAAATGGGACGGGATTCACCTGGACCGTAGTGGGCGGAACGCCGGCGTCGTTCACGGGCAACCCCATCAGCGTTACCTGGAATGCCGGTGGCCCGTATAGCCTGGCGCTGCAACAATTCAGCCTGAACGCGCCGTATTGTGCTTCCGACACGATTTTGTTGAACGTAAATGCCAAACAACTGAACGGTCCGCTGACGATTACCGGCCCTACAGGTTGTATCAACAGCGTACAAAACTATACCGGCGGACCCGCTCAGCACCCCGACGCCACCTATTTGTGGACCGTGCTGCCAGCCACTGCCGGCAGTATCACCGGCGGACAAGGCACCCCAAACGCGCAAATACAATGGAATAACACTCCCGGCGCCGCAAGCCTTCAATTAAAAGTTTATCTCTGCAACGATAGCCTGGTCGCAAGCCTGCCGTTTGTGCTGAACGCGGCTGCAACGCCCGTCATTACCCAAACAGGTGTCCTCTGTCCGGGCGCATCGGCCACCCTGGACGCCGGCGCCGGTTTTACGGCTTATGCCTGGTCGACATTCGCCACCTCCCAAACCATCTCCATCAATACCGGCGGCATATATATCGTCACCACTACCGACGCCAATGGATGTACCGCTGTGGGCACTTTCCAGGCCATTCCGAATGGAGGGCCGGTAGCATCTATTTCCACCTCCGATCCAAAGGTGTTGTGTATCGTGCCGCCGAACAGCAATACCGTGACCATCAACGCCCTGACCGGGTCCGGATATACTTACGCCTGGTACTGCAACGGCACTTTGCAGGTGCTGCCGCCCACCCAGAGCACTTTTGTGCACACGAATACCAATGTGGTGGCCAGTTTCAATTACTGGGTGGTGGTCACCGACGCCAACGGTTGCACCAAACAATCGAACACCATCCAGGTGCAGCAGGTAAACAATTGCGGCGGGCCGCCGACTTGTATTCCCCAAACATACACGCTCTCCTTCACTTCCATGAATCAGACGCCGAATTGTAACAACGTCAATTTTACGGTGACAAAAAGCGCCAATGTTTTTTTGGTCGGCTGGAATTTCGGCGACCCGGGCGGCAACACCAATACCGGCACCCTCGCAAATGCCATGCATACCTATACGCAGGCGGGTTGTTTCCCGGTATTGGTAATCGCACTGGTGCCGCAGGCAGGTGGCGGCGTATGTACTGTAACTGCAAGCGGCTCTGCCTGTGTGCCGCTGGTTGCCGATTTTTCGACTTCCGTAAGTTGTCAGACGGTTACTTTCAGCGACTTGTCCACCTTTTTGTCCGGGCAGGGGCCGGTAGCCTGGTCGTGGTCGTTCGGTGATTTGAATACCTCCACCTTACAAAATCCAGCACACACTTATACTGCCGGCGGCACGTATACCGTCACGCTCACGGTCACCAATGCAGCCGGCTGCCAGGCTACCATCACCAAAACGGTGACCGTGCCCGGGTTGCCTGCTCCGGTCATATCGGCCAACCCTTCACCTGCCTGCGTGGGCGTTCCGGTCAATTTTACCGCCACGGGCTCTAACATCCTGACCTGGCTGTGGGATTTTAACGACGGCTCCATGAACGGCAGTCAAAATCCGGCGCATACTTATCTGGCAGCAAACAACTACACGGTTTCACTCCAGGTTACCGACAATATGGGTTGCCAGAATACGGTCACTTTGCCGATCACAGTATTCCCGGCGCCATCGCCTGACACGATCGCCTGGTCGCCGTCGCTGACCGTTTGCGCCGGCAACGCCGTAACGCTTACGGCACCACCCGGCACAGGATATACGTATTTGTGGTCGACCAATGCGACAACGCCCACGATCACAGTAAATACGACGGGCACTTACACCGTGGTGGTCACCGATGCAAACGGCTGCACACTGACGCCCGATTCGGTGATCGTTACCATACTTCCGCCGCCCACGGCTACCACATCCGGGCCGCACGTGATCTGCGACGCCGGTTGCGTCACACTCAGTGCATCAAGCGGTTTTGGATACACCTATCAATGGTTGGATAATACGAATACGCCGATCACCGGGGCTACCGGCGTTTCGCTCAACGTTTGCGACAATAACCTGCTTCCGTCCTATTCGGTCATTGTGACCGATGCCAACGGTTGTTCGGCAACTTCGGCGCTTTTCGCGGTTGCGCTGGCCATATCGCCGTCGTTCAACATTTCCATCTCGCCGGATTCCTGTGAAGGCACACCCTCGACCCTGACGGTGACGCCGGCGCAGCCCAACGTGGTATATACCTGGAACAACGGTGGCTCGGGCTCCAGTATCACGGTGCTCCAGGCCGGATTGTACACCGCCATCGGAACCGATACGATTACCGGCTGCAAAGGCTCGGCGACGGCGACCATTCATCCGCTGCCCGATCTTTGCCTGGTTCCGGCCGGCTGTTACGAGGTGTGCAACCCCGATACGATATGCGGGCCCGACGGGCTGGCCGGGTATCAATGGAACCTGAACGGCATGCCGATAACCGGCGCTACCAATCAATGCCTGATCGTCACACAAAGCGGCACTTACAGCCTTAGCGGTACCACCGATTTCGGTTGCACGGCAAGTTCCGACTCCCTGATGCTGATGATCGTCGATTGCGACGCTTGCGATCAACTTGCCGTGACCGCAGAACCCTCTGAAAGCGATAGTTGTTGCTGGAGCCTTAGTTATACCAACGGTTTTGGCGGATTGTACGGCCTGTTGATCTATACCAGCGACGCCGATATGAGCTTCGACCTGGGCAGCCTGCACGATTCGATGGCGGTGTTTTCTGTGACAGCCAATGCGATTGGGCTGGTACACAGTCAAACCGGCAGCGCCTTATCGCAAAACGGATTAAGCGGCTTTTTGAATTTCTGTTTTTCAAACGTGGTCAACACCCCGCAAATAGTCATCTTCGACTGGTACGATTTCGAGTTTCAGGTGGTGTGTTCCGATACCCTGGTTTTCGATTGCCCGGTAGAACCCGATTGCCTGTACCTGGCGTCCGACTCCATTTATTGCAAAGGCAGTACCGTCGTGTATACGATGACGGTTTGTAATCCGGTGGACGCCGATTTTGCGGTAGCCTATATTGTTATTCAGCCGAAAAGCCCCGCGGGTGTGATCGTGACGCCAAACACCATCGATGAAACAGCCAACCCGATACAACCCGGCGAGTGCCGGACCTATACCCTGGCGTTGTCGGGCCCCGGGCTTGAAAACCAGACATTCTGTTACGCGCTGACCGCCCACGACGAAATACCCGGCGAGATCGACACCAGCACCTGCTGTATGCCCGACACCATGTACTGCGTTCCCATCCCCAATTGTGCCCCTTGCGACGACATCGGCGTGGAACATGTGGAAACCCTTTCAACGGAAAGCGGCGACTGCTGTTACGCCATTTCCTTGTACAACAATTTTGCTGCCGGCTATTTCGACGGCATCCGTTTGTGCATGCTTTCGACAGGCGCCACGATGACGATCAACAATCCGTTCGGGTCCGGCTGGATCACGGCCGGCTACACCCCGACGGTGATCGATTTGAACGTGGGGCCGCCTATTGGAACCAGTCTGCCCCCCGGCGTGGTGCAGCTACCCAATATTTGTATCCAAACCACCCAGGCGCCGGCGCAGTTGCTGGAAATCAAGTGGCTGAAAGGCGACTCCGTGGTTTGCCGCGATACTATCGAACTCGGTTGCGAGCCGCCCTGCGGCTACCTGCTGGGAGAAAGCATCGTGTGCGACCCGGTCACCGGCAGTTGGGTATACACCGGCGCGATCAAAAACACCTCGCCCTACGCCATAGGTCAGGCACAAATCGTGTTTACCTCGCCGGCCGGACTGGGCAATGCAACCATTGCGCTTGGCAGTCTGGCCTCCGGGGCCACGCAGTCGTTCACGGTGAACATCGGCGCGCCGGCAAGGCCGGGGGATATCGTGTGTTTTACCGTTTCCCTGCACGTACTCGACGACAACGCTCAACACACTCAATGCTGCCATTTCAGCGATTGTATCGTGTTGCCCGATTGCTCCGCCGAAGCGGATTGCGTATGCAATGACGAATTCGAGACTATTGTGGATGAGGGCATCGAGTGTGTGGTTTCGCCGGTTGACCCATTTTTCTACACCTTTTCACCGGGCGCCCAACTGAACCTCTGTGACTCGGTCACCTGGCTGTGGACGGATTCGCCGTTGCCGGTTGTGTCCGCGGGCAATGCTTCCGTGACGCACACCTTCCCGCGCACCGGCACGTACAGCGTGTGTATGTACGTGGTGCGCACCACGCCCGCCGGGGAAACCTGCGACGCACAGGTCTGCAAGGATGTGGTTTTGTTCGCGCCCGACGAGCCGGAGCAACTCACCTTGTTTCCCAATCCGTCTAACGGACGGATTTACGCCCGCTTAACACCCGGCTGGACTCCGGATGCCCGCTTCCGCTTGCTGGATATGCTGGGGCATACGGTGCTCGACCGGAATATTACCGACGCTGCCGGACAGGAGCTGTTGCCGCTGGAGTTGACGGGGGTTGGCAGCGGGTTGTATACGGTAGTGGTGGAATCGGGGGGACGGAGATGGGTGAGGAAGGTGGTGGTGGAGTGAGGGTGTGTGACTGCCCGCGATGCCGAAGGATTGGGATCGCGGGCGGTTTTTTTGGTGTTGGGTTTTGAGAAGTAAGCGGGCGTTTAAAAAAATGGTTAACGGAGGCGCAAAGTTCCATGCATTTACTCCTTGACTATTTTTTTCGTTACAGTCATGCCGTTACTGAATATCGTTTGAACGAGATAAAATCCAGGTATTAATCCATCCATAGGTATTTGAATCGAATCACCTTGCGCGGAATAAGAATAGATCGTTTGACCAGCCAGGTTGCTGACCTGCACCGTCCTTAGTTCTAATCCGGAATAATTTAAAAGCGTTAAATGACTATCGGCGAGATTGGCGAAAAGCGCCAAACCAAATATGAGCGTTGAAAATTTTACCGTTCTTTTCATGCTTTTGAAAGTTTAGAGTGAGAAAATGTGGTTTATTTATTTTGCATGGAACGTGGGCATATAAGCACCCAAGATGCCTATATTTCCTGAAATCCCGCAGACTCCCGCACCTTAAGTACCTATAAATCTGCTATCGACG
>CALEYM010000804.1 GCA_937926185.1 uncultured Bacteroidota bacterium
AGCGTCCGCTCGATCAGCCCGGCGTCGCGCACGTCGCCCTCGATGAACGTCACCAGCGGGTGATCGACAAAGTCGCGGATGTTGTCACGTTTGAGCTGCACGGCGTAGCTGTCGTTCAGGTTGTCGATCAGCTTGGTGTAAAACTGAAGCGCCTGCCGGTTCAGGTAATTGCGCTGGGCGTACCGCGCGGCTTTTTCCAGGTATTTATTGGTTTTCGCTTCCACCTCGGCTTGTTCGTAGTGGAAGGCCAGGTCGACGTAGCGTTCTTCCGAATTCGGATACAGTTGCTCGATAGCCTCGGCGATGAGGTGGTGCAATTCGCGCAGGCGGGTGCGCAATTGCATGTCGTAGGCGGCTTCGCGCAGCAGCGAGTGGCGAAAAATGTAGCGCAACTCGTTCATGGCATGCCATATCTGCCATTTCTCAGCGGTCTGAATCTGCTCCTTCAGCACCGATTCGATATCCCCGTTGCGCCGCATAAACTCTTCCTGCCGGGCCATGACCGCCGATAATACCGGCAGCTCAAACTCGCGTCCGATAACGGCTGCCGCTTTTACGGTTTCCTTCACCAGACCGCTGAGCCGGTCGATACGGGCCATCATGATCTGTTTGACGGAATCGGTGACCTGGATGTCCTGATTTTTTAGCTGCAACACGCCGCCCTGGTTGCGCAGCAGGTTTGCCTCCCGGAAATAGTCGGCCATTTGTTCCAGGTAAAAGGGGTTGCCCTGGGTCATGCGCTGGAGCAGTTCGAACAGATCGGGATGCAGCGCGCCGCCCAGGCGCGCTTCGGCGAAGGCGCGCAGGTCGTCGGGATGCAAAAAATTCAGGTCAATTTCGACGAAGGGTATCCGTATCTCCTGCAGCACGTTTTGCCGGAAAATAAACACCTTGCTGCCGTCGTCCTCGTAGCGGCTGGTGGCCAGGAACAGCAAGGGATAGCCCTGTGCCCGGCGGATAAACTGGGCCAGAAACTCGCGCGACATCTCGTCGTACCAGTGTGTGTCTTCCAGTTCGACGACGACGGGTTGAAGGATGGATTCCGCTACGAACAAGTTGGCCATGGCCGAAAGCGCGTTTTGGTAGCGCCCACGCGCATCCAGTTGATCCCATAACGAACCGGGATAATGAATGCCCACCGAGGCTGCCAGCACGCTTTGGGTACGGGCAATTTCCCGGCGGATGGCGTCGGCTTCCGGGTGTTTGCTCTCGGTGAGATCGTACATCAGTTCGAGAAAATTTGACTCGAACAGTTCGCGGTTCCGGTCGGGGTTGTTTTCCGGGCTTTGTTCAAAATAGTTTTTGAGGAAATAAATAAACGGATTGAACGGCTTGCGCAAAATCTGATCGCTCTGGCAATGAAACCAGCTCAGGGCCATGGTATCGCGCATGGAGCGGCGGAATTCGTAACTCAGCCGGCTCTTGCCGATGCCGGCTTCGCCAAAAACAAACGCCACGCCGGCAAAGTGGTCTTCCCGGAGCGGGGCGGCAAAATCCTGCAGGATTTGAAGCTCCGTCTTCCGTCCGTAATATTCTCCGGTAAAAGAAGACCGTCCGCCCAGGTTGCGCCCGCTCAGCAGGTAGGTAGGTATTTTCTTTTCAAATCCTTTATATTCCTCTTCACCGCGAAAAACAAACTTGAAATTGCGATTGTGTTGCACGTTGTCGTCGGCCACCACCTCCCCCCATTCGGCTTTGGCCATGAGGCGGGCGGCCAGGTTGACGCGGGCGCCGACGGCGGCGTACTGGCACCTTTCGGCGCTGCCGATCACGCCGGTAAAAGCCTGCCCCGAAGAAATACCGATGCGGTACCGCGCCCCGGTGAGCGTTTCGAGGTGCTGCAATTCTTCCTGCACGGCGGCGATGAATTCCAGGGCGCGTTCGGTATTGTTTTCAAAAGAAACCGGCGCGCCGAACAGGCAAAACATGAGTCCGCCCTTATCGCCAAAATCAATTTCTTTGAAATAGCCGCCGAAATTGAGGCTTTGATCAAGCACGATGGAGGAAAAATGATCGAGCGATTCGTGCGTATCGACCCCGGAAAAGGATAAAAACACGCTCACCACGTTGCGGAACTCGCCCGGATTGTTTTCCAGAAACGCTTCCGCGGGCAAAAACTGCCCGGCAATATTCGGATCCGGCTTGGGTAGTTTTACCCGGGCAATGTTTTTATTTTGTTCCAATGCTTCCACCGATAAGGCAGCCGTATCGATGTGAAGCCGGTGAAATCCGGAATCCAGGGCAGCGGCCCTAACGATATCAGGTGGCAGGCTGGCTAAAAAACGATCGTCGCACACTACTTCCAGACTGCCGGCCTGCGCCTGCGCCTGCGCGCAACTATCAATGGGAGCGCCCCTGAAATAGTAGCCTTTCCGGCGGTTACCCACGATGCCCCATTCCACCTCGCCTTCCGACATGCCGATCTTGATGCCGATATGATGTTCGGCCAATAAAGATTCAGCCTCCTGCTCGTGCAGGAAACGGCGCAGGGTAGCCTGGGCGGTCATCAATACCGCCTCTACCCGGCCACCGCCAAAGGAAGATTCCCGCGATGTTTCTCCATCTTTTCCACCCGCCACCGGCGCCGGAAAAATGGCTGTAAAACTGTCGCCAGCGAAATAGGGGATAAACCCGCCCTGCTCGTACACCAGCGCCACGGTGGGCTGGAATATCTGGTTGAGCACCGAAGACATTTCTTCCGCTCCCTCCGCGCCTTTTTGCATCAGTTTATCCGTCAGACGGGTAAAGCCGCTGAGGTCTACGAACATAGTGCAGGCGCGCAGGCGCCCTTGCAGCAGGCCGTGACGGTAGTTTTCCTGAATAAAATGCGGCAAAAAGTGTTTCAATTCTGACGTGGCGGTTTGTAGCGGGGGGCAAGTTACGGCGATGTGCGCAAAACTAAAGGTATTACAGGTCGTTCAACCAAAGATTTGATGGAGTATTTGAACTTTCCGATTCAATTTTATGGATAAATACCCGCTTATTTGCAACCGGAGCATTATTCCATATATTGTTGCTGATTTAAAAACATGAAAGAAAATATCCTGTCATTGGCCCGCCAATTCCACCCCGACACCGTCGCCCACCGCCGCCACCTGCACGCCCATCCCGAATTGTCATTTCAGGAAGTGGAAACGGGTAAGTACGTGTCGGCACTGCTGACGGAATGGGGCATCGAGCACCGGCGCGGCATGGCCGGTACTGGCTTGGTGGCGCTCATCAAAGGCAAAAACCCGAAAAAACGCGCGGTCGCCCTGCGCGCCGACATGGACGCCCTGCCCATCCGCGAAGCAAACGATGTGCCCTACAAGTCGAAAAACGAGGGCGTGATGCACGCCTGCGGGCACGATGTGCATACGAGCGCCTTGCTGGGCGCCGCGCGCATCCTGCACGAGATGCGCCGCCAGTATGAAGGCACGGTGAAATGTATTTTCCAACCCGGCGAGGAACGGCTGCCCGGCGGCGCCAGCATCATGATCCGCGAGGGCGTTTTGCAAAACCCGCGCCCGGCCGCCATCTTCGGCCAGCACGTGCACCCGCCCTTGCGCGCCGGTATGGTGGGCTTCCGGCCCGGCATGTACATGGCCTCCGCCGATGAAATTTACGTGACCGTGAAAGGCCGCGGCGGACACGGGGCCATGCCGCAGGACTGCATCGACCCGGTGACGATTACGGCCCAGATGATTGTCGCCCTGCAACAGATCGTGAGCCGTTATGCCGATCCCGGCATTCCCTCGGTGCTGACATTTGGCAAAATAAACTCCGCGGGCGGCGCCACGAATATTATCCCCAACGAAGTAAAACTGGAAGGAACCTTCCGCACCATGAACGAAAAATGGCGCATGGAGGCCCACAAACGCATGAAACGTATCGCTGAAACCCTGGCCAAAAGTATGGGTGGCGCCTGCGAGTTCAATATCGTGAAAGGGTACCCCGTATTGTTCAACAACGAGGCCCTCACGCTGCGCGCCAAGCAATGGGCAGCCGAATTGCTCGGCCCCGACAGGGTCGCCGACCTGCCCATGCGCATGACTTCGGAAGACTTTGCTTTTTATTCCCAGGAACTACCCGCCTGTTTTTACCGGCTCGGCACCGGCAATCCGGAGCGTGGGATCACGTCGTCCGTGCATACCAATACGTTCGACATCGATGAAGCGGCGCTGGAAACGGGGATGGGGTTGATGGCGTGGCTGGCGGTTCAGAATCTTCTTGTCAGCTAAGGATATTTTCCCGCTGCAACCAAGGCTTTTCTAAAAATGAGCCTATCCGGTTGGTTGAACCCAAGAATTCTGACCGTGGCCCCGCCAATCCTTGTCTTCGGGAGGACTGCTCCATCATGCACTTCAAAATGTCCATGCCAATCATCCTTACGTGGATTGAACAAGCGTATTGTTTCCTCATCTTCCGTATTGGTAAACGTT
>CALEYM010000805.1 GCA_937926185.1 uncultured Bacteroidota bacterium
GGTATCGGTTCAGCAGGGTATCCCCCAGGTTAATGGCTCGTTGAGCGTAATCCATTGCCTGAGATAAACTATCGAGCTTTTGATAGACTGCCGCTTTGCGCTGGTAAATTTTTAGCCGTCGCGCGGCATCTACCGGCGGATTGGACTTTTCTGCGCGATCCAGGAAGCGCAGCGACATGAAGTAGTCCCGATTCAGTTCGTTCAAATAACCGATTTGAAATTCCGCCCAGGTCACGTAAGCTGCATTGCCGGTTTTTTCCGACAGGTCGAGCACCCTGAAAGCCATGGAAATAGCGTCGCGGTATGCTTTTTTGCCTTGCAGGTAGCCCACTTCGTCCACGAATACATTGATCAGGAGCAGCGTATCGTTGAGTTGCCGGCTTTTTTCACGGAATTCCCGTCGCAAAACGGAGGCTTCGGCGGTATCGCCACGTATTTCCAGCATCCGGCTCATTTGTGCCAAAACAAGGGTTTCCAGCCGCCGATTGTCTGTTTTTTTAAAAAAAGCGAGCGCTTCCCGCTGAATTGCGACGGCGTCGTTTACCAGGCCGCGTTCGGCCATACGCACGGCCAGTTCGGTTCTGACCCGGTGATAGGCGAGGGTATCTTTATCTTTTAGAAATAAGTCGGCACTGCGCCGGAGGTATTGAAAGGCCGAGTCGCGGTTTATCATTTCCGTCTCCCGGTAGATCGCCCATTTGTACCAGCCAAGGGCCTGCATGCCGTCGTCGCCGGTTTCAATACCTTTAGAGAGCAGGTTCTGTATCTGTTCGTGGTTCAGCTTATCTTCAAAACCTTCCTGGGCGGGCAGCCACGCGGGGAGCGCCAACAAGAAAGATACTACCGCTCTGCGGAAAAGCGGCAGGATGTCGTCATAGTGCGATAGTTTGATCAAGTGTTTGCCGATCAGATTATTACCTGACAATCAGGTACTTATTCGTTCAAAATATTCCACTGCAGGGCCGCTTTTACCAACCCGGCCGTGTTGCGCGCGCCCAATTTGGCCAGCAATGCCGCCCGGTGGCTTTCCACGGTTTTTTCCGACAGAAATAATTGTGCCGCTATTTCCTGGGTGGTGCGTTCGTCCATGATCAGCTTCAGCACTTCCCGCTCCCGGCGGCTGATCTTGGGCGCCTCTTTCGTAGCGCCGGCTTTGCGTTCGCGCATGAGGCTTTGCATCATCGTATCGGTCACTTCCTGGCTGAAATAGGTTTTTCCGGCGGCAAGGGTGCGTATAGCGGCGCACAATTCGGCTTTCCCGGTATTTTTCAACACATAACCCTGCGCGCCGTGGGTGAGCATCGCGCTGATAAAACTTTCGTCGTTGTGCATTGACAGGGCCAGGATTTTTACATCGGGGCAGGATTTACGCAACAAGGCGCAGACTTCCAAGCCCGACTGATCCGGCAAATTAATATCGAGCAGCAATACGTCCGGTTTGATCAGCGGCACCTTTTTCACGGTATCAGAGGCGTTGCCGGCCCGCCCGCACACCTCGAAATCCGGCTCGCCGGCCAGCATGCTTTCCAGCCCTTCGGCAAACATGACGTGATCGTCGGAAATAAAAATACGTATCATTTGAAAACATCTTTGGCCGGCAAAATAAAACCTTCAACAACTGGTTCGGCTGAGCATAAATCGTCTCCAACACAAACACTCATATTCTTTCCCCGGTAAACATGTATCTCTCTTAATTTTGGAAAAATCTGCCAGATCACTTTTACGTTTGCCGCGCGATAATCGCGCATTTTTTCATGCACTTTGATCATTTGATCATTAGTGGAGATAACTTCGATCACAAACTCCAAATTCACTTTTTCAAGGCGCCTGCCTGCTTGTATCTGTGCCTCCGTGTAATATGCAATATCAGGACGGCGATGATTACCTGCAAAAAAGGCATCTCCTTCCGCAATCAGATGACCATTTACGCGAGGGTTAGCCAACTTAAGCCGGGTCAAAAACTCGCTCAGGTTTGTAAGAACATATAGTTGTGACTGATCCATAGAGCGGGGGGTTTTTTCCACCATGCCATTCACCCACTCGTATTTATACTTGTCCTCACGAGTGAGGTATTTTTTCCGGAAGGTGTCCCAGGAAATTTTTTTTGTCGATGGAATTTCGCTGATAGCCGTTGCAAGCATCGAAAATATAAGTTTTTGCAAATTTACATGATAATCCTCATTCACACAAAAACGGGATAAAAACCTTGCTCCGGTTTTATGGAAGAAAAATAAGTAAAATTGGTTTGCCTGACAAACTGCATTACCAGGAGAAATGCCGGTACAGGTAAAACTAAATTGCCAATAATGCACGAACTCCAACCCATTAGAAATAATTTTGCAGGCTCCCAGCCTACGCTCCAATTGACCACATTGACCACATTCTAAATACATTGACCACATTAATGATGGAATACCGCATCGAAAAAGACACCATGGGCAAAGTGCAGGTGCCCGCTCACGTGTACTGGGGCGCTCAAACACAGCGCTCGATTGAAAATTTTAAAATTGCCCGCGACACCAACCGGATGCCCATCGAGATCATCCGGGCTTTCGCATACCTGAAAAAAGCCGCCGCGCTCACCAACCTGGATGCCGGCGTATTGCCCAACGAAAAGTGCGACCTGATCGGCCGGGTGTGCGACGAAATTCTGGAGGGTAAGCTGGACGACCAGTTCCCGCTGGTCGTATGGCAAACCGGTTCGGGTACCCAAAGCAATATGAATGTCAACGAGGTGATCGCCTACCGGGCGCACGTGCTCAACGGCGGCCATCTGACCGACGAACAGAAATTCCTGCACCCCAATGACGACGTGAACAAATCGCAGTCGTCCAACGATACTTTCCCCACGGCCATGCACATTGCAGCATACAAAATGCTGGTGGAGGTGACGATTCCGGGTATTGAAAAACTGCGCGACACGCTTAAAGCCAAATCCGAGGCCTTTATGGACGTGGTGAAGATCGGCCGCACCCACTTTATGGACGCTACCCCGCTCACCTTGGGTCAGGAGTTCTCGGGTTATGTGGCGCAGCTCGACCATGCCCTACGGGCCATCCGAAACAGCCTCGCCCACCTGGGCGAACTGGCACTCGGCGGCACGGCCGTGGGTACGGGTATCAACACGCCGGCCGGCTATTCCGAAAATGTGGCCCGGCATATTGCCGCTCTTACCGGCCTGCCTTTTGTTACGGCGCCCAATAAATTCGAAGCTCTGGCTGCCCACGACGGCGTGGTGGAAAGCCACGGCGCACTGAAAACCGCCGCGGTCAGCCTGATGAAAATAGCCAACGATATCCGGATGTTATCCTCCGGCCCCCGCTCCGGTATCGGCGAAATTTTTATTCCCGACAACGAACCCGGCTCCTCCATCATGCCCGGCAAGGTGAATCCCACCCAATGCGAGGCGCTCTCAATGGTGGCTTCCCAGGTAATGGGCAATGACGTGGCCATCAACATCGGCGGCGCCACGGGGCATTTCGAGCTGAACGTATTTAAGCCGGTGATGATCTACAATTTCCTGCATTCGGCCCGGCTGATCGGGGAAGCCTGCTTGTCGTTCAATGACAAATGCGCCACAGGGATCGAACCCATCCGGGAAAACATCAAAAAACACGTGGACAACTCGCTCATGCTGGTGACGGCGCTCAACACAAAAATCGGCTATTATAAAGCCGCCGAAATCGCCCAAACGGCGCACCGGGAAGGCCTTACGCTGAAGGAAACGGCCGTGAAACTCGGATACCTCACGGCAGAGGAGTTCGACGAATGGGTGAGGCCGGAAAAAATGGTGGGGCGATAAAGACTCATTCTCTGGACACTCGCTCTCCATACCTTATCGCGCACCCCCTCAGCACCTGCTCCCCGATCCTGATTTCCACCGCATAATTGTACCGCCGGTCCGACATCCCGTCGCTGCAAGGCGTTTTGCGGACAATCACGCTCACTTTTTCGCGGGTGGCCGGGTCGCTTGTCGTGTAAGTCCAGCTGTCGCCCTGCACTTTCGGCGTTGCCCAGGCAAATCGCCGGCCGCGTTCCCGGCCTATATCCTTTAAAAACAACCCGGTTTCCTTTTCGGAGATCAGCAGACCCCAGAACGGCTCGGTGCCCAGACACCAGAAATCGAATGGCAGGCAGGTATTGAACATGGTTTTAGCGGTGATGGTATCAATACCGGTGATGCGCAGGACGCCATCGACGGGTTGGCCGGGAGGAACAGGCGTAATCTCCCCCCGTACCGCGGCATACACCGATTCGTTTTCGTAGGGCGCCGGCTGACAAGCCTCGTAGTACAGCGAGTCGAGTTCAACTGGCCGGCCCCTCACGGCGTAGGTTTTACCCGCGGCGCAATCGTAAAAAGAGGCGCCTTCCGAACCCGATCTATACATTCCGCGCAGCGATTGAATGGCCGGCGGAGGCGCAGCGACACCGCGTTCCTGGCCCTCCTGTTGCGGCGCAAGGGAAATGGCCGTGTCGGTTTGGGAAGAAGCATTGGAACTCGGAGCCGGCCTTTCCGAACAGGCGAAAAAGAAAAGTGCCGTTATGCCGATAAAAAGCGATTTTTGCATAAACCCGGATTTTAAATGGAAAAATACTGTTTACAAAGTACGGTTTTTCATTTCATAACGCTTTCATTTTCTTCAAAAAGCCGGAAACCCCACCCTTAACGCCCCCCCTTTTTGTTAACTGTACACGAACCTTTGGGAAATCCGCGTACTTTTGCGCGTTGCTTTCGTCAATCCACTCCTGAAAACGCTCTAACCCGTTAAACCCGAAACCCGTTAAACCTCTATAAACCATCATCCACTACAACATGACTCAACTCCGCAATATGGTCGGCAATCTGACTCAAAACGGCGCCAAGTTAAAGCGCATCTTTATAGAACCTAAATTACCGGAAAGTCTGAAACCGCTGCAGGAATTAGCCCATAACCTTTGGTGGTCCTGGAATCACGACGCCATCGAACTGTTCCGTTCCATCGACCCTAAAAGTTTCGAGGCCGGGAATTACAACCCCCTGGCCTTGCTCGATGAGCTCAGCATCGAAAAAGCGCAGGAACTGTCGGGTAATACGGAATTCATGGCCCGGATGAAGCAGGTGCACCGCGAATTTAAAAATTACATCGAGCAGACGCCGGCCAAAAGCCAGCCGCAGATCGCCTACTTCTGCATGGAATACGGCCTGCATCAAAGCGTTCGCCTGTATTCGGGAGGCCTTGGCGTACTGGCCGGCGATTACCTGAAAGAGGTCAGCGACCGAAATGTGAACCTGATCGCTGTCGGCCTGCTGTACCGCTACGGTTATTTCCAACAGGCGATTTCCCTGCACGGCGAACAAATTCACCAGCTGGAAGCAGCCAAATTTACGCAATTGCCCCTGGCGCCCGTGCGCGATAAACACGGCGAATGGATCAAGATACACGTCAATTTTGCCGGACGAACGGTGTGGGCCAAGGTATGGCAACTCAGCGTGGGCCGGATTCCGCTTTACCTGCTGGACACCGACATCGACGACAATCGCTGGGAAGACCGCTCCATTACCCATCAGCTGTACGGCGGCGACAACGAAAACCGCCTGCGCCAGGAAATACTGCTCGGCGTTGGCGGCGTGCGGGCGCTGAAAGCCATGGACCTCGACCCCGACCTCTACCACCTCAACGAAGGCCATGCCGCCTTTTTGGGCCTGGAGCGCCTGCGCAACTACCTGAAAAACAAACACCTGCCTTACGATGCGGCGCTCGAAATTGTGCGCGCCACGCAGCTGTTCACCACGCATACGCCGGTGCCCGCGGGGCACGACGCTTTTTCAGAAACCTTGTTGCGCGACTACCTCTTCGAATTCACTTTCGCGCTCGATATTTCCTGGGAAGAACTGCTGGCCATGGGCCGGTTGAATGCCGGCAATGCCAACGAACTGTTTTCAGTGAGCAACCTGGCCATCCGCACTTCCCAGGAGGTGAATGGCGTCAGCCGCCTGCACGGTGAGGTCAGCCAAAAGATGTTCAACGAATTGTACCCCGATTATCACTACGCCGAATCGCACGTGGGCTATGTGACCAACGGTGTGCACTTTCCCACCTGGGTGGCGCGCGAGTGGCTGGAACTATACACAGAAACCTTCGGGAAAGGATTTCTGGAAGACCAAACCAACCATAAATTCTGGGAAAAAATCCAAAAGGTTCCGGCTGCCAAAATCACCGGCATCCGCTCCACCCTGAAAAAACGCCTGCTCGACTGGGTGCGCAACGAATTGCGCAAAGACCTGACCCGCCGCGGCGAGAACCCGCGCGGCATTTTTGAAACCATCAACGCTATTCGCGATAACGCGCTGGTGATCGGTTTTGCCCGCCGTTTCGCTACCTACAAACGCGCCACCCTGCTGTTTTCCAACGAAAAACGCCTGGCGGATATCGTCAATAACGCCGACCGGCCCGTGTTGTTCCTGTTTGCCGGCAAGGCCCATCCCGCCGACAAGGGCGGACAGGAGTTTATCCGCCTGATCTACAACACCACGAAAAACCCTTTATTTAAAGGCAAAGTCATTTTCCTCGAAAACTACGGCATGGAAATGGCCAAACTGCTCGTGCAGGGCGTGGACATCTGGCTGAACAACCCCACCCGGCCCAAGGAGGCCAGCGGAACCAGCGGCATGAAAGCCGTGATAAACGGCGTGATGAACTTCTCGGTACTCGACGGCTGGTGGTGCGAAGGATACCGGCCCGGCGCCGGCTGGGCGCTTTCGGAACACGAGACTTATGCCGACCCGGACCTGCAAAATGAACTCGACGCCGAAACGATGTACAATATCCTGGAAAGCGAGATCATTCCGGCCTATTTTGAAAACGGCCCCGGCGGAGGCGAAACCTGGCTGAGCCATATCAAAAATACCATTGCCGGTATCGCACCCGAATTCGTGATGAAACGGATGCTCGACGACTACCAGCAACGCTACTATGGCAAACTCTGGGAACGCAGTCAAAAACTCAAAAAGAACCAGTTTACCGCCCTATACGAACTGGTAGACTGGAAAAACCGCCTGCGCCGCGCCTGGGATGCCATCGAACTGACCGACCTGCAGGCGCCAGATACCTTCAACCGCTCGCTGCCGCTGGGCGAAAATTTCAAAGCCTCCGTTACCCTGCAACTGCACGAACTGGGTTCGTCCGACGTGGGCGTGGAAGTGGTATTCTTCCGCCGGATCTCTGAAACCGAACTGGAACTGATCGGCACCTACGAGTTGGACCTGGAGCACCAGAAAGGCGCGATCGCTACTTATTCCTGCGACATCAAACCAAAAACAGCCGGCGTGTTCGAATACGGCTTCCGCCTGTTTCCCAAACACCCGCTATTGCCCCACCGGCAGGATTTCGGGTTGGTGCGCTGGTTATAGATAAAAAAGGTTAACGGGTTTCGGGTTAACACTCGACTTAATTTTTCCCGGATAAAAAAAACATTATGAATCGAAAATACGCGCACTTGTCCATCCGGCAGCTTTGTCTCTTTTTACTGAGCGCAACATGCTGTCTGAATACGGCACTTTCCCAATCGCTGCCCGAACGGCTCGGCTACCCCGCCGACGCCAAATTACTGATCCTGCACGCCGACGACCTGGGCATGTCGCACGCGGAAAATCAGGCGAGCTTCGAAGGGCTGCTGTCGGGTGCGGTCAATTCGGCCAGTATCATGGCGCCCTGCCCTTGGTTGGCGGAGGCAGCCACCTTTGCCCGGGGTTTTGCCAAAGCCGATATGGGCCTGCACCTGACGCTTACCAGCGAGTGGAAATATTACAAATGGGGCCCCGTTGCGCCGCGCAACGCCGTGAGCAGCCTGCTCGACAGCCTCGGCTATTTTTATGCCGATTGCGCCACGCTGGCCGCCCACGCCCGCCCGGAAGAAGTGGAGATCGAACTGCGCGCCCAGATTGAAAAAGCCAAGACCATGGGCATCCAACCCACACACCTCGACAGCCACATGGGCTGCCTGTTCTTTACCCGCCCGGAGTTTTTCCAGATATATCTGAAACTCGGGCGCGAATACCAGATTCCGGCGATGGTCGGCCGCGATATGCTCGCCCAATTACCTGCCGCCGCAGGCGTTACCCTCTCGGATAAAGACGTTGTGGTAGACCGCATATTCACTGCCGGCCCCGATGATTATAAGGGGGGCATGGCTGCCTACTACGAACGCACCCTGCGCGCCCTGGAACCCGGCGTGAGCGTCCTGCTGATGCATCTGGCCTACGAGGGGCCGGAAATGCGGGCCATAACCCACGAGCACCCCGATTGGGGCGCCGCCTGGCGACAAGCCGATTTCGATTTTTTTACCGGCGATACCTGCCGGAAAATACTGGCGGAAGAAGGCATTCAGATGATTACCTGGAAAGAGCTGGGCAAGCTGATGAAGTAAGGCTTCAATACCGCTCCAGGTCGATCAATTCATACCCGTCTGCTTTGTACACGTTGTGGTAAGTATTGACGAGGTCGCACATGTTCTTGTCCAGCCGGAAATGTTCGTTGCCGTTGGTCTTTTCCCACACGCCTGCCCAGTAGCGTTTGCCGCCGTCGAGGTAGGTTTCCACGTCCACGAGTTTGTAACCGTTTTGTTCGCGTTCGTTGCGCAGGTTTTTAAAGTCTTCCTCGTTGTAGTTCCGGTTGAGCAGGTTGCTGCCGGCGCCTTTCCACACGCCGGCCCATTTGCGGGTATTGCCGTCCATGTAAGTTTCCACATCGATGAGCCGGACGTTTTTATCCTGGAGTTCCTTGTGCTTGTCGCCGAAGTCGTCGGTACTGTAGTTGCGGTACATATAATACGCGCCGCTGTCCTCTATAAAGGCGCCCGCCCATTTACGGGTGCTGCCGTCCACGTAGGTTTCCAGGTCGATCAGGCGATAGCCTTTTTCCGACATTTCTTTCCATTTGTCGTGCCAGGCGTCGGTGGTGAAGCCGCGCCACATCGCCGATTTCTTGGTGGTTTTTTTAAAAACGCCGTCCCATTTGCGGGTACTGCCCTCGAGCCAGGTTTCGATATTGGCGGCGTAGTAGCCTGCGTCGAGTAATTTTTCCCATTCCTCGTGGAATTGATCGCTGGTGTAGCCGCGGCGGATCAGCACGTCGTTGGCTTTCCCGGTGTTGCGCCACACGGCAGTCATGGTTTGTCCGCAGCCCTCGTCGCTGCCGCAGTAATCGATGGGCGCGTCGGAGGTATTCCAGTTGTATCCCAGGGCGTTTTCTATTTTTTTGGCGAGGCGTTTTTTATCGGTATAAGCGCCGCAATTAATCATAAAACAGACGCCGGTTTTGTCGGCCGGAAAAAAGCCCATGTAGGTTTCCACGTTGTCGTGATCGCCGCCGTGGTACACGTGGGTTTTGCCGTTCAGCGTTTCGGTGTAAATGCCGTAACAATAGCCGCTGTTGTTCGGAATAGGCGTCCACAATGCCGCGGTATTGTTCAGGAAAGTTTCTTTGGCCAGCCCCTGCATGAATTTAGTCAGGTCAACGATATTGGACGACCAGCCGCCGCCGGGCAGTTTCCATTCCACCTTGCCCTCGGTATCGCTTTTCAGGAAAGTATTGCAGTCCTTGCTGTAGCCGCCGGGGTCGGGCAGGTATGGCGTGAGCGTGGTAATGCCTGCCTTGTCGGAAATATTGTCTTTTACATAGGTTTCATACGCTTTGTTCGTCGAGTGTTCCACCGCTGCGCCGAGCAGGTTGAACCCGAAGGTGGAATAAATGTACGTCGAGCCGGGCGTGGCGGCCAGGTCGCAGCCTTTAAATACATTGACGCATTGCTGGGCATTGAAATTATTGACGGCCGTGTAGGCGCCTTGTGCGTAGGTGCAGATTTTGTCGCCATTTTCATCCTTGCCGTAATGGGTGATGCCACTCCGATGGCTCAGCAAATGAGCGATGGTAATGTCGTCTTTATTGCCGCCGGTGGGCCAGTAACTCACATGTTTGGTGACCTTGTCGGTCAGGGCCATTTTGTTGGTTTCCATCGCCTTGAAAGCGGCTACCGCCGTCAGGGTTTTGGAAATGGATGCCCAGCGCAACAGGGTAGACGTTTTCATGGCGTTTTTCCCCAGGCGGTCGGTGTAACCGTAGGCTTTGGTGTGCACAATATTGCCGTTCTGCACCACGCCGACGCTGATGCCAACGATGTCTTGTTTGGCCATTTCAGCCAGCACTACCGCGTCGACGGAAGCCAGAAAGGGGAGTTTGGCTTCTGCTGGCCGTGTTTTTTGGCCGGCGCCGGAGATCAACAGTACCAAAAGAGGGATCGCGGTTATGGAAAGGAGGATGGCGGGTTTTCGGGAACGGAGCGGAAGGGTTGTTTTCATGTTGCGCGGTTTTTGAAATGTGAAGAAGTGAGGCGGGGATGAGGGTTGAGTCGCAAAGGTAGGGGGAGGGTCAATGGGGGGATTCCGTATTCAGTGGGCAAGATAAAATATCCGTCGGATGATTTGAAGATTTGAAAATACGAAGTATGTTTGAAGAATCAATAAAGCAGTTAGAAATATAAATATGTACCGCGCCCTCTACATCAGCCCCATGATTCCATCCTTCGATCTGGAAATAACAGGCCGCTTCTTCAAAGATATTCTGGCATTTTCCGTGGTAATGGACACTGCAACGTATGCTATTTATGAAAAAGATAACCTCACTGTGCATATCTTACCCGCCGGCCAGGAGGTCGGGCAAATGGAATTTTACATGGCGGTGAATGATGTGGACGGTCTGTGGGCTTCTATTAAAGACAACATTAAAGGGTTAAAGGTAAGAGAACCGTTCGACCGGGAATATGGCATGCGGGAAATTCATATCGGCATTCCGCAAACGAATACGCTTCTATTTATCGGACAAGAACTAAAATAGATATACAACCATGAAAAAAACACAGCCATGAACATTGCCATCTTCGCAGGGCTATTCGCCGTTATCGTTTTAGCCGGTTGGTTTATTATAAAAAACAAATCGAACAATGGGCAGGACAAAACCTGATCTTTTGTATGAGAGTAACACCTTTATTAATGATCTGTCTGACGGTCGTATGCAGCTTATCTGCACAAAACTACCCGTACAGAAGCGATGTTTTGTGGGTGACAAGCCCCGACCACGCGAACTGGCTTCACCACGCGAACTGGCTTCACCACGCGAACTGGCTTTACAAAGTCAAGGAAGAGGCAAAGGTTGCCAAGGGAAACCGCGGTAGCCTGTTGAGAATTTGGGGTTTTCATTGGTTGAAAGACCAACTCCAGGTCTTGCCGACACAATGCGCAGGAGTTCAACAGGTGTTAGGTTAAGCATAATAAAAGGCATATTACTTCGACATCACCCGCAAATTCCGCCACCGCACCTTTATCCCGCCCCCGTCGTGTATCTGCAGCGCGATCTGCCCCGTCGCCGCGCCGATTTTGGCGTCTTTCAGGGTGATCATTTGCGTGCCGTTGAGCCAGGTGGTAACCTCGTCGCCCACTGCGCGGATGCGCATAGTGTTCCATTGGCCTGTTTTCAGCGCTTTTTCCTGTTCGGCGCCCGGCTGGATAAGCCAGCCGCGGCCGTAGGATTCGTAGATACCGCCCGAGTGATGGCCCAAAGGGGCCACTTCGGCCTGCCAGCCGGTAATCTTTGTGCCTTCGATGGAAGAACGAAAAAACACGCCGCTGTTGCCGTTGGCTTCCTGTTTGAATTCAAGCGTCAGGTCGAAATCCCGGAATTGTTGTTTCGTGGCGAGGTAGCCGTATTGTTTATCCGGTCCGCTTTCGCACACCAGTTCTCCGTTTTCCACATACCAGCGTTCGGTGCCGTAGATTTCCCAGCCCGACAGGTCTTTGCCATTAAACAGGGAAATACCGGCGGTTTGCGATTTTTTTGTGCCGGAACAGGCGGCAAAAACACCGAGGGCAAGTATCCCCAAAAACAGGGCCGGTCTCATAGTTCAAGGATTTTAATGTTGCGAAACCAGATTTGATTGCCGTGATCCTGCAGGCCGATGCGTCCGCGTTTGGCGCGGCCGTAGCCGGGAAAGTCTTTCCATTTGCCGGTTTTCACCTTATTTTCCCATTCGGGCGTCCAGAGTTGGTAGTCTACCACTTTTACGCCGTTGAGCCAGTGTTCGACGCGGCCTTTGTTCACCCGCAGTCGCGTGAGGTTGTATTCGCCTACGGGCTTTAGCACCGAACGGGCAGCCGGGTGCATGCCGTAGTTGGCGCCCGATTTTTGCCAGTCTTCCAGTTTTTCCGGGAAGCCAATATCGTCCACTAATTGGTATTCCGGGCCGGTGGCGTATACGGTAGCGTATTTTTTCGGGTCTTCCACCACGTTGAAAAAGACCCCGCTGTTGCCGCCGGGCGAAATTTTCCACTCCAGCGTCAGGTCGAAGTTTTCAAACTCCCGGTCGGTCACGATATCGTTGGCCGAGCCTTCGGGGCCGGCCTGGCCAAGGGCGATCAGTTCGCCGTTTTGCACTTCCCAGCCGCGGGTAGCCGTCAGGCCGTAAGTGTGCCAGCCGTCGGTGGTTTTACCGTCGAAGAGAAGTTGCCAGCCCGCTTTTTTTTCCGCATTGGACAGGGCGTTCATTTTGGGGGAGCAGGCGTTTGCAGCCAGCAATACCGCCAGCCCGCCGGACATAATCAGATATGATTTCATACTCATGTTTTTTTTTAAAAAATGAACAGGATCAACAGGATTTGCAGGATCATTTTCTAAACCCTCTAAACTTTCTAAACCTCATAAACCCTCATAAACCTCATAAACCCTCATAAACCGCATAAACCTTCATAAACCATATAAACCCCTCATAAACCCCTCACATCACCCTACCCGTTTCATATTCACCGGATCCCAGCGCACTGTTTTTTCTTCGAAAAAGCTGTCGTTGCACAGCAGGGCGGGCGCCGCGGCGCGGAAGCCGAAGCTGGCGTCTTCCACCACTTTTTTGCCGTTGCGCACGCCGTTGAAGAAGTTGGTAAAATGGTCGTAGTGCGCGCCTTTGTAGCCTTTTTCCACGGTGTAGTGGGCCTCGGCGGGCGGCAGCATCCGTTTGCGTTCGGAGAGGGCTTTATCCATTTCGTTGGCTTTTTCTTCCAGAAAGGCATCCATCGGGTCGCTGGTAAGGTTTTTGCGCAGGTACACGTCGTCCCAGGTGACGTCCATGGCGCCTTCGCTGCCCACCATGCGCAGGTAGGTGCTGCCGGAAGTGCCGTCGACGAAGTTGACGCGCAGGGAGAGGTTGAACGCCGGGTGGGCTTTGGTTTCGGGGTAGTCGAACATGCCGAGCAGTACGTCGGGCACTTCGCGGCCGTCTTTCCAGTAGCGCAGGCCGCCGGTGGCCATGATCTTGTTGGGGCCTATGGAGCTGATGACAAAATGCAGGCTGGAGAACAGGTGTACGAACAGGTCGCCCGACACGCCGGTGCCGTAGTCGCGGTAGTTGCGCCAGCGGAAAAAGCGCAGCGGGTCGAAGTCGCGTTTGGTGGTATTGGAGATATAGCGGTCCCAGTCCACCGTTTCTTTGGAGGCATCCGGCGGAATGGCGTATTGCCAGGCGCCCACGGGGGAGTTGCGCGCCCAGAAGCCCTCGGCATAGATCAACTGGCCAATGGCGCCGCTTTCATAAAGTTCTTTTGCTTTTTCGTTGCCCAAAGAGCTCAAACCCTGGCTGCCTACCTGGTAGGTTTTTCCGCTTTTCTGTTGCGCCTGAATCACCGCGGCGCCCTCCGTGACGTCGTGCACCATGGGTTTTTCGCAGTAGGCGCTTTTTCCGGCGTTCAAGGCATCCACGGATATTTGTTTATGCCAGTGGTCGGGTGTGCCGATGATCACGGCATCGATGTCGGGCCGGGCCAGGATTTCGCGGTAGTCGCGGGTGGTGAAAATATCTTTCCCCCAGCGTTGACGCGCCAGTTCGAGCCGGCCGTCGTACAGGTCGCAGGCGGCGATCAGTTTGACGCCCGGAATTTGCAGGGCTGTATTGGCATCCTCCGTGCCCATGCCGCCGGCGCCGATCACGGCGATCTGGATATGATCGTTGGCGGAGATTTTTTGTTCCCGGTCGAGGAAATATTGCCGCACTTCATTTTGGCCGATCAGGATCGACGGCCCCGAAGTGGTGAGCAAAGCGGCGCCTGCCGCCATTTTTTTAACAAAAGACCGGCGGGAGGTGGTATTTTTCGAATGTTTCATAAAGAGACGGTTGAGAAAACGCAGAAATAAGGTGCCGGATTTCGGCGGCGAAAAGTAGGTTTTTCAGCTGGACTGATGGCAGATTTTCAAGGAAAATAAATACTATCGCGCTACCAGCAGCGCCACATTCTCGATATGGTGTGTATGCGGGAACATATCCACCGGCTGCACTTTCAGTACCTCGTATTTTTCATCCAGCAGTTGCAGGTCGCGCGCCTGGGTGGCAGGGTTGCAGCTCACGTACACGATACGCGGGGCGGCCAGGTCGAGCAGGAAGCGCACGGCTTTTTCGTGCATGCCGGCGCGCGGCGGGTCGGTGATGACGAGGTCGGGTTTGCCGTGGCGCAGGATAAATTCCGGGCCGAGCACCGATTTGACGTCGCCGGCGTAGAATACGGCGTTTTGAATGCCGTTCAGGGCGCGGTTTTCTTCGGCGTCAGCGATGGCTTCCGGTATTTCCTCAATGCCCACCACGTGCCGGCAGTACCGGGCCAGGTACAGGGCGATACTGCCGGTGCCGGTGTACAGGTCGTACACGTTTTCGGCGCCCGTGAGGCCGGCGAATTGCACCACCACGTCGTACAGGTTTTTCGCTTGAACGGAGTTGGTTTGGAAAAACGATTTGGGGCCGATTTTGAAACGCAGGTCACCCAGTTTTTCTTCCACAAAACCTTTTCCGAACCAGTTGACCATCTCCAGGTCGAAGACGGTGTCGTTCTTCTTGGGGTTGATACAGTAAACGATGGTCGTGATCTGATTGCGAAAACGCCCCAGCATGGCGCCGAGATAGGCTTGGATAGCCTCCCGGTCGTCGCGGGCAAAGCTGAACAGCAGCATCACTTCGCCCGCAGTGGTGAGGCGGATCATCAGGTTGCGCAGGAAACCGCTGTGCCGGCGCACGTCGTAGAATTCGAGTCCCTGTGCCAGGGCGATTTCGCGGGCGGCATTGCGGATGACGTTGGAAGGCTCGGCTTGCAGCCAACATTCATGTATGTCGACGACTTTGTCGAAAGCGCCGGCGCGGTGGAAGCCGAGGCCGGGGAAGGCCGGAACTTCTCCTGAAGGTTGAAACCCCACCCCCGGCCCCTCCCCTGAATGTTGAAACCCCACCCCCGGCCCCTCCCCTTCAGGGGAGGGGAGACGTGACGCCTGGGTACCCTCTACGTCTCCCCTCCCCTTCAGGGGAGGGGTCGGGGGTGGGGTTTCAACCTTCAGGGCTGGGGTCGGGGCCGTCATCTCTCCCTCCAGCAGCCACCTTTTATTCGAAAACGCGAATTCAAGTTTATTCCGGTAAAACGTGGTTTCCGGCGCGCCGAGAATGGGCAAGAATTCCCGCACTTTTACTTTGGCGATGCGTTGGAAGGCGTCGAGTACCGCCTGATTTTTATGTTCGATCTGGGCTGCATAGTCCAGGTGTTGCCATTTGCAGCCGCCGCAAACGGAAAAATGCCGGCAAAATGGCTTGATGCGTTGTGGGGAAGGTTGCAGCAGTTTTTCGATCCGGCCTTCGCCGAAACCGCCCTTTTTCTTTTGCACAAATACGTCGGCCACGTCGCCGGGAACGGCGCCTTCTACGAACAGGACCAGCCCCTCGGGGGTGCGCCCCACACCTTTGCCGCGGTCAGCGACGCCGTGGATGGGAACGGCGGGGGCTGTAAATGATTTGGATTTGCGTGCCATTGCGGGGGCAAAGGTAAGGGCAACAAACTAAAAAACCCCCGCCCCGGTGTAAGGGGACGAGGGTTAGGGTTTTTCATGGTTCGGAGGCTGTACTTGGTTAGGGTGTAGCCTCCAGAGCCGTTTTTGTGCTGTATTGCAGAATGTTGTTGAGTACGGCCGGAGATGGTTCGAAGCGCGCCTTGGGCAGTTGTGTTTTGGCCAGGAGCAGCTCGTCGAACAAAGCCCGTAATTCCGGGTCTTCATCGATTTGCTGAGCGAAGTCCATTGTTGCTTCGGCGGGCATTTCGCGGTACAGAAAATGTACTAAGGAGTGATATGTGTAGTTTTCTTGCATAGGCGATCAGAAATCATTGATTTGGTAACTCGTGAAAAAATTCGGCTATAAAACTAAAGCAAGCGGCGGGTTATTTTACAAAACCATATAAAATTTTCCAAATTTAACATTTCACTTTTAAATGCCGCCACATTCGTACTCCACAAAGTACATATCGATCTCTCCCTTATTCTTGGCGGTCAGGCGTCCGCGGTAGGTGCAGGGGAAATCGTTTTTTATGAGCAGGTAGGTGGTTTCCGATATATTGATCTTGCCCGACTCGCTTCCCTGCTCCAGCCGGGATGCTGTATTGACGGTATCGCCCCAGATGTCGTAGGCGAATTTGTGACTCCCCACCACGCCTGCCACCACGGGGCCGGTGTGGATACCGATGCGCATTTCGAATACCGGTTTGCCTGCTGCCCGGTTTTGTTGCATCAATACGCGCAGCCGGCATTGCATCTGAATGGCGGCCCGCACGACGTCGGCCGGGTGGGTATCGTTGGCCGCGGGCAGGCCGCCGGCGCACATGTAGGAGTCGCCGATGGTTTTGATTTTTTCCAGCCCGAATTCGGACACGATCACGTCGAAGAGGCGAAAACAGTCGTCCAGTTCTTCGATCAGTGCTTCCGGGGAAACCGACTCGGCAATTTTGGTGAAACTTTTAAAGTCAGTGAACATTACGGTCACCGATTCGTACCGCACCGGTTTTACCGTGGCTTTTGCTTTGAGTTCGGCCGCGGTGGCAGCGGGCAGGATATTGAGCAGCAGTTCGTCAGAGCGTTGGCGTTCCCGTTCGATCTGTTCGTTTTTGGCGGCCAGTTCGCGGTTGCGGCGGGCCCGGCTGCGGTTGCGGTTGAAAAGCAGACCGACCAGGAGCAGCAGGGCCAATCCGCCTCCCAGGTAAGCGTACTGGCGGTTGCGGGCGGTGTCCAGTTGGGCTTCTTTGAGTTCCAGTGTAATTTTTTGCTGTTCCAGGAGACGCCGTCTTTTTTCGTCGGTAAAAAGACGTTCGTTACTGATAAATGAATTGGTGAACCTGGTACTCAG
>CALEYM010000806.1 GCA_937926185.1 uncultured Bacteroidota bacterium
AGCGATGAGCGATGAGCGATGAGCGATGAGCGATGAGCGATGAGCGATGAGCGATGAGCGATAGCTTTAAACGCATCAGGCGGCAATCGTCCGGATTGCTCTTGGATGGAGTATGAGATCGCATCCACGTTCGGGAGTATCGCGGCGCTGACCCGGCCTTCTGTGACCAGGCGGGCGTAAACCCCCATCAGGTTGTTAGCCGTGATCAGGTGTACCAATTCGTCGGTCGAATCCTGCGTTTGCACGGGGATGGGAGCCTTGGGGTGAATAAAGAGGGTTGGCCGCCGAACTCAGCGAGATGTCGGCGTACTTCAGATCGGTGCGCATTTTTTTCTTGGTGTACTCGATGCCCGCGAGAATTTGTTTGGAGATGTGGGTGGGGAGGGTTTGTACGAAATCCATTTTTGGGGGAGGATTGGTTTTGGGGTGAAGGCTTTTTTTGGGGGGAATTAAGGCTCAAAAATAGGCGGGGCTGGTGAAAGGCGATTTCGGAAAATAAAGGAATGGTAGGATGCGATGAGAAGATATTGGAAGAAAAACATAATTTAACAATATCTTTGGATGCAAACGCCAAGGACATGGAGATGTTTCCCTTCTTCAGCACCGTTTTTTTCACCCTCCTGCTCTTTTGCGCTTTCATCGCTTTTGCTCAATGGAGACTGACGAAAGACAGGATAATCGTTTGGTACGTCGGCTACCTGCTGTGCACTTTCGCCCATTACGGACGGCAGTTCTGGCTAAGCGGCGCCCTTGAACTTGGATTCGTGTACCCACCCGACCCGCCGCTGCGCTGGGATACGCCGCTGAGTTACGCTGCCTTTGCCTGCTATTTTTTGTTTATCGAGGGCATGATGGATTGCCGGGGTCGGGCGCCCCGTTTTTCCCGTGTTTTGCTGATGATTGCCCGCCTGTTTACCTGGATGATCGGGGTGAATCTGATGCTGCAATTGCTCCTAAGCGACAGCGCCGCCCAAAAAGTGCATACGGTTTTTCAGGCGCTCGTATTCCCGGTATTTTTGGGGGTTATGGTGATCCTGCCCAGATATTCCCGCTTCTTCTACCAAAAATTAATTCTCATCGGCACTTTCGCCTTGGTAGTTGGCTATATCTGTGCCATTGCCACCAGGCAATTCGAAGTATGGGATGAATTCGTGCGGGATGTGATCCGTTGTTTCCCCACCCCTTGGGGTGATGTTTGTCTGTACCACTTACGGGTTGGGATTATTATTGATGTCGTCTGCTTCTCCTGGGCGCTGACGATACGGCAGAAAGCGCTGCTGGTGGAAGCCATCAGCGCTGCAAAACCTGCCAGGGCAACTGCCCCTATCGGGATACCGCCGAATAGCGAACCAGTGGAGGATGCGTTTCTGCAAAAAGTGATCGGGTTTTTAAACCAAAACTATACGAATGATCAGATTAAAGTCGAGGCGGTAGCAAAGGCTGTTTCCCTCAGTGCAGACCAAACAAACCGAAAGTTGAAAAGTAAAACCGGCTTAACCACGGAGCAATACATGCTCCAGTATCGACTCGCGCGCGCCTTGGAACTACTGCGCACAACGGATAAAACGATTAGCGAAATTACTTACGCGGTTGGTTTGAAAGATCCGGCGCATTTTTCCCGTGCTTTTAAAAGGCAATACGGCGTAAATCCAAACGAAATCCGCAAGCGCGTGTAAAAAATGCGGATTAAATACAAAAATTCATCGGATAAAATCAAACTGAAAGGACGCGATTGGGGAGACCTTGCCAGAAGTTTTTCACCACCTACCCTCATGCCTTATGCAGTTAAAAAAGAACGCCCGCCTGGCCTGTCTTTTGCTTTTATCCGTTTCCGGCAACGCCATTTTCTCCCAAACCGTTGAACGCGATGTGCTTGCCAACGCGGGAGGGACGGCCCTGATTACAGATTCCATGACCGTCACCTGGACGCTCGGCGAAACTTTTGTGGCTACCCGTAATAGCGGGCAGCCGCAAATCATCGTCACCGAAGGGTTTCATCAGCCCGAAGACACCATTCCTATTACTATTCCCACGATAGAACTGCCGGATACCGGAGGCAAGGTCACCATATCACCAAATCCAACCAACGGGATGCTCGATATTACGTTGTCCACCTTGCCCAATGCTCCCTTACATGTAACGCTTTCCGATCTGAGTGGACGTATTCTTCGGGAAATCAGGATCACTGACCTGACCTCCACCCTTGACTTACAAGGACTTCCTGCCGCCATTTATATTCTTTCCCTGAGCGATGGAAAGCAATGGGTACGGTCCATGAAGGTGGTGAAACAATAAGGCGTTTTAGTTTCAAAAATTAAACAAATGAAAAAGTCACTTTTGTCATTAGCCCTCCTCATGTCCGTACCAGCCCTTTACGGACAAAACGATCTCCCAACCTATGGCTATTCGTATCAGGCCATTATCCGGGACAAAGACGGGCAACCCATCGCAAACCAGCCCGCAGAACTGCGTTTTCAGATACTCAATTCCTCCGGACAAAAACAATATGAAGAGACCCAATCCGACACCGCGGACCAATTCGGCAAAGTGGTCTGCGTAGTCGGTTCGGGCACGGCAACGCACGGCTTGTTCGACACCTTGAACTGGGCTGCCCGCAAACACTTCCTGCACGTAGAGGCGAAGATCGGTGGGGCAGCGGACTGGGCGGATTTGGGGAGCGAGGAGATTGTGCAGCCATCAATAAATAGGCCGCCCCAAAGATTTACGTTCAAATCGAAGAACAACATTATATACTATTGGGAAATAAGTGGCACTAATTTTTATTTATATGACCCCCAACTTCAAAAATATCGAATATTTTTTGACGGAGATGGAAGATGTGGTATTGGAAAGATTTTTCCGGAATTCGCGCTCGACGTCAATGGCGATGCCCGGGTCAAAACCCTTACCATTCTTGGCAACGACCGTACCCACCTGCTCAACACTACCGACGGCGGGCAAATTCCCGCTTTCACGGTGGTAGTGTTCGACGAAATGCAGCCCGGTAAAATCCGTCCCTGCACAACTGCCTACGACCGCAAGGTAGCAGGTGTGGTCAGCAACACCGATCCGGAGGGCAAGCATCGCCCCGGCATCATACACGCGCAGGAAAACACCGCCGGTGGCTCTCCCGTGGCTATAGACGGCACGGTCGAGGTACTGGCCGTCGGCCCGGTGGCGGTGGGCGACCTGCTCACCTCCAGCGCCGTTCCTGGCCATGCCATGGCGATTACCGACCCACTGCGCGGCATCGGCTGCACCATCGGCAAGGCCATGACGCCGCTGGCAAAAGGGGAAAAAGGGAAGGTGGAAATGTGGGTGGAGCGGCACTGATATCCGGGCTAACCATATATTTCCAGACAATCCTGAACATCATCGTCGAGAAAGGTCTGGATTAAAGTGGCATTGCGCAAGACAACCCCGGCTAAGAAATCGGTAGAACAGTTGCCCGTGCGTAGCCAGATAATTTTGGGCGGTATGCCATGTTCGAGCAAGAGGTTGTAAAAATCTTCGTCTTGGGTGAAAACAGCAACGAAACCTTGCTGCCTTGCCCACATAAAGATGCGGTAATCATCGACATCCGTCAGGCCGAGCCATTTGACGTGTTCCACCTGGGGGAAAATACCTGTAATGCGTTGTACGAGTCGGAAGGAGATATTTTGGTCAACAAGGATTTTCATAAGGATATATCATGCAACAATTGCAGTGCGTTGCTGGCGCAAAGCAGCAAACTCGAGTGCAGCCACTAAGTCGTCTTTCGTGAGTTCAGGGAAATCAGTCAGGATATCCTCGAACGACATGCCCGAGGCCAACCAACGCAGGATGTCTTCTACCGTGATACGCATACCCCGAATGCAGGGTTTGCCGCTGCGCTTGCCGGGTTCTACGGTGATGATGTTTTTGTAAATATACATTTTAAAGCGATTTTGATGACAAAGTTACACGGTTTTTGTTCATTTTTCACTAAAGATATCATACCTCTACCATGAAAAAACAACACCTTCCACTTTTGGTTGCGCTGATCGCACTTGCCGCGACGCTCGGCGCTCAGGCGCCTCAGTTGGTCAACTACCAGGCCGTCATTCGCGATAGCCTGGGCAAGCCTGTCACCGATACGAGCCTGAGCGTACGGGTGCGTATCCTTCAAGGCGCTTCCGACGGCACAGTGGTGTTTGAAGAAGCGCATGCCGGGGAGTCTGCCGTCAATGGCCTCGTGCAGTTTGCCATGGGCGCTGCCAATCCGGGCGATTTTGCGGGAATAGACTGGTCGGACGGCCCGTACTTTGTCCAGATTGATTACGATTTGAACAACGGAACGGCCTTCTCCAATACGGATGCCGTGCAGATACTGTCCGTGCCGTATTCGATGTACGCGGAAAAGGCAGGTAGCAGTGGGGATTGGGAAAGCATAGGAGACAGCGCCTTGACAACCCCTAAAAAACTGGGAATAGGCGGCTACAGGCAGGTTCCCAGTGAAGTCATGTTGCAAGTTTTGAACCCTGGGCAACCAACCAGTTTGTTGATAGGCGACTATGCAAATAACATTGGTAAGACATATCTTGGATTAAGCACAACTGCCGATGAAAATGGAGATGGCATTATTCAAGCAGTGAAAACGGGTAGTAGCGCTTGGGGGAGCCTATTACTAAACCCAGGCGGTGGCCCTGTCGGAATAAACAACCCTAATCCGGTAGAGGCATTGGACGTGCGTGGTTCTATCTATTTGAAAAATGATTGGTCTGCTTATCGTTTGGTAGCTTCTAACCCAACGATCGGGGATATTCGCTGGGAAATGGCTCCTAACGGGACTTCTTACTTTTTTAACAATAATACCAATAAATATCTCCTGCATTTCAATTCAAATGGCCGCATCGCAGTAGGACATACGATCCCTCAATATGATTTTGATGTAAATGGTTCTCTTGGGGCCCATTGTGTCGCCATCACAGGCGGTTGCGACATTATCGAAAATACCAATTCCACCGAAACGCTCTACCCCGGGGAAGTGATTGTCATTGATCCGGCCCGGCCCAACCATGTACTGCGCAGCAACAAGGCCTACGACCGCATGACCATCGGCGTCATCAGCGGGGCCGGCGGCGTCACGCACGGGATGATGTTGTCGCAGGAAGGCGTACTCGACGGCAATGTTTCCTTTGCGATTGCAGGACGGGTGAAAGTGAAAGTTACCGGCAACGTGCAGCCGGGCGACTTGCTCACTACTTCCGATGTGCCCGGCCACGCCATGTCCGCCAAAAACCGGCGTAAGCGGGATGGGGCGGTTATTGGAAAGGCGTTGAGTGCGCCGGATTCGGAGGGGTTGGTATTGATGTTGGTGATGATGCAATGATTTTTTACTTTAAAATGAAAATGACATGAAAAAAGGATTACTCCGCCTCATGGCTGCGGCGATGGGCATATTCTGTCCGGTGTTCCTGCTTGGGCAGGATGCGCGGTTCTATTACGAAGGTACTAACTACAACGGCCCATATGTGAATATCAACCTCGGCGAGACCAAGTTTGTCAACTCAGACGGTGATGCCATAAGTATCCAAATTTTTAACCCTAATGTAGCGATTAAGGCAACTCGCGTGGATGGGGGCTGGAATTCATATCCGAGTGGCCACATCTATAATTATTTTGTCTATACAGAGCAAGATATGCCTTATGTCGGAGGTACTAATCAATATGAAGACATCAATATTCGGATAGAATGTTTGCCGAAGGCTGCGTCTTGGGAGGCACTTCCGCAGCCGCTTGTATTTGTACCGTTTAACGTTACTAATGTGAATCCAAATCCGGAAAATGATCATTATTTAAAAAGTTTTGGCCCTTATGCGGGACATAAAATCCTTGCTTTAAGAAGGGCTTTTATTTGGGAAAATTCAGAAGACATCGGAGGGATTCATGGGCCTTATGGAGATGTAAAAATTGGTGCATTTGACCCAGCGATTTTTAGCAACCCCAACTGGTTGAATCCGGATGTGGCAGGTATATACGCCATGCCAGGTTGGGAAAGCGAATTACCCGGCCCCATTTGGTCGGGATATGCACCTATTGGTATTCCAGACCCTTATGATGAATGGATTGACAATCCTTTCGGCTGCATTTATTCCAATATTGTAGTTTGGGATTGGGGAGTGACGGGGCAGGTTTCGAATAATCAGCAAATAGGGATAGTCATTGCGGAAGCCGACGGTACGAATCCTAAAGATATATTGGGAGGACAAGTTGTTACTGCGGGAGAACAGGGCTTGATTCTCGTGAAAATTCATGCATTTGGCTGGCTATTATTAGAAAATATTGATGTCAATGGCCCGGAACAAAGCGTAAGCCGTGCAGATGTTTATTGGTTAGGCGGGTGGGATGGCCAATACCCTGTAAGCGTATATGGGCCACAAAGTCCGGCTGTGCCATGCGAGACTTGTCCGGGCCATCAGTTCAGACCATTTACTGACAGCCAGTTCTGGAATTTTCACGGCAACCCCGCCTTTGACGGTTACAAGGTTGGTTTAATGGGTGGAAATTACCCCAAGGGGATATACGACAGACCTCGCACTTATTACGCGATTGATAAACCTGTTTTATTCGGACAATAACCACCGCAACAACATGAAAAGGGAAAAAATCCTCCGAACGGCTACCGTGCTGTTGGCATTGTTTGATGATTTTGCATATTAAAATGAAATTGGCATGAAAAAAAACAGTCTGTCTATCGTTGTCGCCTCCTGCTTGTTTGCAAGTATGCTTCAGGCCCAAAATGTACCACTTAGCCACTACGAAGGTTTTTATTTAAGAACGGGAACTTATCCCGAGGACGCGACCAACTGGTGGATGCACAACGGACTGGAAGTACAGGGCGTAGCCAATGATGGTGAGAATTGGTATTTTACTTTAACCAAAAAAGACAAAAGTGACGGCATCCTCAGGAGAATACCAAAATCGGTACCGTTAGCCCCCAGCCCAACACCTCCATCAAATCCGGACATCAAAACGGTGATGGCGAGTCAGGTACCGCTTGGCGCCGGCAACTGGCATTCGGGAGACCCTGACCATTACAAACATACTAATCGCGTGGATTATATTCTTAT
>CALEYM010000807.1 GCA_937926185.1 uncultured Bacteroidota bacterium
TTTATGAGGGTTTATGAGGGTTTATGAGGGTTTATGAGGGTTTATGAGGTTTAGAAGGGTTTAGAAGGGTTTAGAGGGTTTAGAGGGTTTAGAAAAATCCGCCCTGTATGGAAATTCATCCCGCTCGCCCGGTTTTTTGACCGGTTTAGTGGGCGAGGTTCGCATACAGGGCGGATTTTTTTATACGTTTGGGGTTTCAAACGTTCCAAATCAGTTTGGAGAGTGTATCAAACCCCCTAAACCCTCATAAACCCTCATAAACCCTCATAAACCCTCTAAACCCCTCATAAACCACTTAAACCATTCACTACATGACACGACTGCTACTGCTCTGTTTCTTTCTTTTTAATAGCGCCCGCTTTTTTGCGCAGGTCAATTTCACGGAGTCTCACCTGCCCATTGTGGTGATCAACACCAGCGGACAGAACATTCCCAACGAACCGAAAATAACGGCCGGCCTCGGCGTCATCTGGAACGGCCCCGGTCAAAAAAACCGGCTCAGCGACCCGCCAAATGCGTACAACGGCAAGGTTGGCATCGAACGGCGGGGCGCCAGTTCGCAGGATTTTCCCAAGGTTTCTTACGGCATGGAATTGCGCGACGACGCGGGCGAAAACAACCCGGTAGCCCTGCTCGGCATGCCCAAGGAAAGCGACTGGTCTCTGATTTCCAACTACAACGACAAAAGCCTCATCCGCGACGCATTGGCATACAACCTCGCCGCCCGGGTAATGGATTATGCCCCCCGCTGCCGTTTCGTAGAGGTGGTACTGAATAACGACTATCTGGGCGTATACCTGCTGACCGAACGGATAAAACGGGACCCGGCCCGTGTGAACGTAGCCAAAAATGATCCCGCGGAAGATATTACAGGCGGTTACGTCCTGAAACTGGACAAAGAGCTCGGCGACAGTGTGAGCGGATACTGGATTTCCCAAGTGCCGCCGCTGGATGTCAGTTCGGGCCAAAACATCCGGTTCCTGTATCACTATCCCCGCACCGAAGACCTCACCCCGGCCCAAAAACAATACATCAAACAGTGGATGTACGACTTTGAGGAAAACCTGCGCTCCCCCGGTTTTGCCGATCCGTCGGCCGGCTACCGCAAATACATCGACCCCGCAACTTTTATAGACTTTATGTGGCTCAACGAAGCCTTTAAAAATATTGACGCTTACCGCATCAGCACCTTTTTTTACAAAGACCGGGACAGCAAGGATGGCCGCCTGAAAATGGGGCCGGTTTGGGACTTTAACCTGGCTTTTGGCAACTGCAACTATTGCAGCGGCGAAAACACTTCGGGCTGGATGTGGAATTTCAACAGCATTTGTCCGCAGGACTACTGGGTGATCCCCTTTTGGTGGGATCGCCTGCGGGAAGACACCAATTTCCTCCTGGAAGCACAGCAGCGTTGGAAAAACCTGCGCGCCGGCCCGCTTTCCGACCAGGCTGCCATGGCCGCCGTCGATTCGCTGGTGGCCGTGCTCGACGGCGGTCCGCGCAGCCGCAACTTTCAGCGCTGGCCGGTGCTCGGCGCCTGGCTCTGGCCCAACAATTTTGTGGGTAATACTTATCCGGAGGAAGTCGATTACCTCAAGGATTGGTTCCTCGAACGTCTGCAATGGATGGACGCCAACGTCACAGGCCTGTATGTGGGGACCTACAACCCCGGGGCCTTTTTCCCGCCCCGGGTGTCGCCCAATCCGGCCCGCGGCGCAACCCGCCTGGAGTTTCACGCGCCCATTGGCGTACGGTTTTCATGGGCCCTGTACGATGTGAGCGGAAGAGTACTTTACCGGCATTATACCTCCACCCAAACCCAAAACTACCATACGCTGGATATTGACCTGCCCGCCGCGCCGGGACTTTATTTTTTACAAACGGAGATGGAAGGGAAAAGATATGTGCAAAAGATCGTGGTGGAGTGAATACAACACTGACTACGCCAAACTTAACGGCTGAACCATAAATATACCTCCCGGTTCGTTCAAAGCGGCTACCTTTGCCTCAATTTTTATCCAAAACCGGCCAAACCAGGATGGAAAAGGCGCGCATCAGCATCATCATCCCAACCAAAAACGAAGGGAAATACATCGGCCCGGCCATCGGGCAATTCCGTGAATACCTTGAACCTTTTAACCTTGAAATTATCGTTTCCGACGCCAACAGCACCGACGGCACGGCCGAAATTGTGCGGCAATACCAGGCCGAGTGGGGTAGCGACCGGATAAAACTCGTTCAAAGCGCCGGCAAACAAAATATCGCCATCGGCCGCAACCTCGGCGCCGCCGCCGCCGCGGGCGACATCCTGTTCCACACCGACGCCGACGTGCGAATACCCAACAAGGAGCGTTTTTTTACCAAAATGCTGGCTGTTTTCGAACGCCCGGACGTGGTGGCCGCCACCGCCCCCATTTGGGTGTACCCCGAAGAGGCCAGCCTACCCGACAAACTTTATCATATCCTGATGAACGGCATTATACGCTTGTCGTTCGCGGTGGGCGTATACCTGGCCAAAGGCGAATGTCAGATGGTGCGCCGCCCGGTGTTCGAGCGCATAAAGGGCTACAACGAAAAGATCATCGCCGGCGAGGACTGCAACCTGTTCTACCGCCTGCACAAGGAAGGCCATATCGCCTACCTGTACCGCCTGAAAGTGCACCACTCGCCCCGGCGTTTCCGGGAATACGGCTACCTGCGGGTGAGCCTGATCTACCTGCGCGAGGGAGCCTCGCTGCTGTTTCTGCGTAAATCTTACGTGGAGGAGTGGAAGCCAATCCGGTGAGCAGAGAACGGCGGTCAAACATCCGTAATCACGTCAAAACCCTTGAAACTTCCGACGATCGCCAGCCCGGCCACCGATTTTGCGATGCCTTTCTGTTTAATTTTCCCGGCGATTTGATTGAGCGTGGAACCGCTGCCGACGGCATCGTCGATAAGCAAAATCTTTTGATACTGCACGGTTTCGCTTACGGTGAATGTATTTTCCGCATTCCTGATACGCTCTTCAATTTTGCCCAACGACTTTTGGGGTACGGGTATGATGCCCGATATCTTCTGGATTTTTATCTTTGGCAAATTGATGTTCAGATGGGTCTCCAGGTATTTCATCAGCTGCACTTCCCGCCGAATAGTTGGCGGAACAAAACCCGCGGCATCAAACTTGTTATTTTGGAGCAGAAGTTCAAGTTTGGGTTTAAGCTCGGCGACCAGGATTTTCATCAGAAATTTATTCTGGCCCTGTTTGGCAAAATGCAAAAGCGTACCCAGGCGCGTTTTTCCAAAGCGTTCAATAGCATAAAAGTCTGGGTAATACAATTCATCCAGGTTAATTTTATCGTAGCCTTTGGTGTTCAACAACTTCGGTTTGCCGTCTATAACCCCGAACCCGTCATAGTAAACTTCGTATTTTTCCAGGGTTTTCAGATATTCCCCGATAGTCTTTTTTACCGGGAGATTGCGCTGCCGGCACCACTGAGAAAAGCCTTCCAACCCTTCCCGCATTTCGCCCAGTTCGGTGATGAGCAAAAAGTGTTGACTTAGCGTCGCCAGTGTTTTTTCCGGCAGGTAAAGATTTTCTTCGGGCTCCCGGGCAGTTCGGTTGGCCAGACGGTAGATGGTTTTGGGCACACGACCAAATTTGACAATTTCCTCTTTATCCAACAGTTGGTTGATGGCATTATGAATGGCCTGCTTCGACACCTCGAGCCTGTCCACCATTTCCTTGACCGACAAATCGCCCTTTTCCGCGAGGAGCTGCACTATTTTTTCCCGAATCATAATTTTACTATTGACTATTGACAGTCAAAAGTAAAGTATTTATCGATATTAATCTAAAGATATTTATGCAAAATTCGCTGCGGGATGTCACCCGCGATCTATATGGGCCCTCGATCATGCCTGTTTACCGCCCACTCTCCCGCACCAACTCCCGCAGCCCTGCATTAAACCTTTCCGCCCCTTGCAACTCCTCCAGCGTCAGGTGCATCCGGTACTGCCAGTAGTGTTTCGGGTTGGCCGGGATATTGATGCGTTCGTCGTGCGGGTTGGAGCGGCGCAGGGCGCCGTCCATGCCCAGGAGGTCCTGCAGTTGGAAAATGGCCCACATAGCCGGCGAGTGCAGGTGTTGTTCCACGATCAGGCGGTTAGCCCAGGGTTCGCAGAACCAGGGCGCCGTGCCTTCGATACGCAGTATTTCATTGAAAAAACGCTGGGTCAGTTGCCGGTCTTCCTCCCACCAGCCCCTTATGGTACTCATATCGTGCGTGGACGGCGTGACCACCGACAGGTATGGCGCGTCTTTCGGATGGAAGAACGTGGAACCGGACTTTTTCGGCATGCGCTGGATTTCCAGGCTCAGGATACCCAGTTCCCGCATCACATCGGGTACGCAGTGCGGCACCATGCCGAGGTCTTCGCCGCAGATCAGCATGTTGGTGGAGCGTTTCAGGGCGGGCAGTTTTTCCATGGCCTCGCGTTGCCAGAAATCGTCTTGCCGCCGGAAGAAATAATCCACGTACAAGGCTTTCAGCGGTTCCTTCACGGCTGCCGGCAGGTGTTTGAACGAAGTGGTGTTTTCCATGCCGAAGCGGAAAGCGTATTGTCGTTCGGCGGCGCCGGGTGGGGTAACGTCGAAGAGGATGACGTTGGTGAGGAGGGAGAGGAGGCTTTGCTCAACCCCACCCCCGACCCCTCCCCTGAAGGGGAGGGGAGACGTAGAGGGCTCCTCGGCGCCGCGTCTCCCCTCCCCTTCAGGGGAGGGGTCGGGGGTGGGGTTGGAGGAGCCGGGGGTCGGGTCGGAAGTGGAATTGAAAAACCCCTCCACCTTCCTTTGCGTATCAAACTCTGCCTTAAACCGGTACTGCCCGTCGCCGGGCAGGTAATTGTCAGCGGGCAGGCGTTCCAAAAAATGGTTCAGTACCGCGCCGGCCTCGTCGCCGAAGCGTTCCCATAGTATGGTGTCGGTGATATAGGGTTTGCAAAGGCGCTCGTAATCGAAGCCGATACCGGCAGCGCGCAGTTCCTGTTCCGTAACCGGCAGCGCCGGCACAAAGTACCCCAGAATACCTTCCGCGGCGTGCATGGGAATGCTCCATATCCGGAAAAATCCAAGGATGTGGTCGATGCGGAAAGCGTCGAAGTACAGGCTCATCTGTTGGAAACGCTGCCGCCACCAGGCAAAACCGTCCGCTTTCATACGTTCCCAGTTGTAGGTGGGGAAACCCCAGTTCTGGCCGTTCACGGCAAAATCGTCGGGCGGAGCGCCTGCCTGTAGCTCCATGTTATACAGTTCGGGGGCCATCCAGGCATCGCAGCTGTACCGGTAAATGCCGATGGGGATATCGCCTTTCAGCATCAGCCCCTGCGCGTGCGCGTAGTCGGCCGCGGCTTTCAACTGGCAGTGCAGGCGCCATTGTACAAAATAGTGTACGGCTACCTCGTCGTAATGCACTGCGCCTGGGGCTACGAGTTTTTCAATGTCTTTTTCCTTGTACACCCGGTGAGCGGTCCAGGTGTTGAAATCTGAACTGCCGTTTTTATCGCGCAAATAGCAGAAAGCGGCATAGGGTACCAGCCAGTGCCGGTTCTCGGTGAAATAACGAATAAACGCCGGATCGGTTAAAAATTCGGCTTTTTGCGCCGCGTACAACTGGCGAATAGCCGCCCATTTGGCCTGCATCACCCCTTCATAGTCCACGGCTTCTGCCGCGTTGAGTTCCTTTTGTTTTTTGGCGTAAGGTTTCAGGATCGATACGTGCGTTTTGCCGGCCACTTCGGCCAGGTTCAGGTACAGCGGATGGAGGGCGAAAGCAGAAATGGCGGCGTAGGGGTAAGAATCCGTCCAGGCGCCGCTGGCCGAAGTGTCGTTCACCGGCAGCAGCTGAATAACCTTGAGCCCGACCGATTTGGCCCAGTCGGCCAACAGGGTCAGGTCGGTGAACTCGCCCGTACCGAAACTGTTTTTGCCGCGCAAACTAAATACCGGAATAGCCACGCCGGCGCCGCGCCAGGGCGTGTGCGGGAAGCGGGCGAAATTGTCGTGGTGGACGACGAGCCCCGGCCCCTCCAGCCCCACCTCCGGCCCCTCCCCTGAAGGGGAGGGAAGACGTGACACTACGGCCTCCTCTACGTCTCCCCTCCCCTTGGGGGCTGGGGCCGGGGTTGGGGCCGCATAAATCGCCCGGTTCGTCCCCTCTTCAAAACCCATGAACCGGTTAGTCTGCAGATTCCACACACCGTATTTGTATGCGAGCGGAAAGTTTTCATCAGACAGGTCGACTCTTGCTTCCCACCAGCCGTCGCCTTCTTTTCCGGCAGCAAAACGCATCAACAAAGGCGCCGCCGTATCCCAATTGCGCAGGGCGGCGCCGTGTCCCAGCAGGCAGGGAACTTCGCCGGCGCCGAGCATGGGGGCTTTTACGCGAAAAACATGGGTAAATCGCGCCGGCAGTTTGAGTCGGGCATCGGCTTTTTCCCGGAAAAAAATATTGGCAAAGGGTTGAGTAGCAAAGGTATTCTCCACCAGTCCTGCCGGATTAAAATAATCGAATACCGTGACAAAAGCCGCGTGTGTTTTTTCAGCGGGCAACCGTCGGCCGGGATCGGCTTCAACTTTTTTATCGCCCTGGCGGTCAAACAGTACGTAGTGATAGCTTGACGAACCGGAAGGAATTTCCGCTTCGGCCTGCCAAAACTCATCGGACAGGTATTCCATCGGTACTTGCTTGCCGTCGGACAAAGCGACGGAAAACGATTCGCCGAATTGGGTGCGGTATCGGAGGAGGAAGTGGACTTTCATCGATGATAAGATAATTTTTGGTCAGATGGTATTCAGGGAAGGCGAAAAGTACGGGGATTCGACCAATTCAGCCAAACAAAGGCTTTTCCGAAAAAAACGATATTTCCCGTCAGGGTAAATGGCCGGACAGGTGTCTTGAATCAGGGCTATAAACGCTACACCCATCTTTTCACAAAAACGACATAACGCTATGATGACGAAAAAGCAAAATCTGCTATCCATTCTTTTCTTGGGCCTGATTTTATGGACTGCCACTTCCTGCGAAGACGTACTGGGCATTCGCGGCAAGGGCGACCTCGTAACCGAAGAACGCCAGGTCACCGACTTTCACGCCGCGGATATTTCTACCAACGGCGAAGTCGAACTGCGCGTCGATTCGGCGTACTACGTCGAAGTGCGCTGCGAGGAAAGTATCATTGCCTACCTGGAAACGGTCAGCGACAACGGCGTACTCAAAATCCATTTCGACCGCGACGTGTACGACGTCGACGACCTGAAAATTATCGTTTCAGCGCCCAATTGGGACGGCATCGAAATCAGCGGCTCGGCAAAGGTGGACGTGCCGGACCAGATCAGCGGCGACGTACTGGACCTGAGTATCGAAGGCAGCGGCGACATCAAGGTTTTCAAGGCCGATTTTAACAAAATCAAAGCCCGCATCACGGGCTCCGGCGACATGTCGCTCAGCGGCCAGGCTAACACGCTCGATTGCAGCGTCACCGGCAGCGGCAACCTCGACGCCCTGAACTGTCCCGTGCTGACGGCCACCGTGAACATCTCCGGCTCCGGCGACGTCCGGCTCGACGTCAGCGAATCGCTCGAGGTCACCATTTCCGGCAGCGGCGACGTGGAATACCGCGGTGGCGCACAGGTGACGAGTAATATCAGCGGGTCGGGGAAAGTGCGGAAGATTTAAGGGGGGGCAGCGGGGGTTGTGCAAAAAGTCAGGGCACAGGAAAATCTGAATTAGTATGGGAAATAGT
>CALEYM010000808.1 GCA_937926185.1 uncultured Bacteroidota bacterium
TATGAGGGTTTATGAGGGTTTATGAGGGTTTATGAGGGTTTATGAGGGTTTATAATAACCTTTATAAACCTTTATAAACCCTCATCCCCCCCCTCATAAACCCAATCCCCTCTACCCCACCGGCTTGTGTTTACCCGGCGCGGGGGCATCCGGTTTGGCGGGCGGGGTTTCCGGTTTGACGTGTGTGGTTTCCGGTTTGACGTGTGCGGTTTCCGGTTTGGCCGGGGTATCGGCTTTGGGTGCGGTCGCTTTTGCCGGCGGTGGCAGAGCGGTAGGAGCGGAGGGTTGTTCCGCCGGTTTTTCGGCGGCGCCGCCGCGCAGGGCCAGCATTTTGCGGAGCAGGTCGAACCAGAACGGGGCGCCGAAAGTGACGGCGATACCGGTCAGCAACAAGCCGGCGAGTTTCACCAGCCACCAGGGCAGATTTTTATCGGTCTCACCGGAGGTCCAGCCCAGGCCCAGGGGCGAGCGGATGTATTCTATTCTTTGCAGGGCCGTATCCATACGGGCGATGGCCTGGTCGATGGATAAATTCATTTCCGGCCCTTTTACGGTGTCTGTTTTGGCTTCAAATTTGGTTGCCATTTCTACCAGGAAATCCTGCACCGTGGCGTTCGATGAGATATTCTGATAAATATGAATAGTATCGGCATTAAAGATAGCGGCTAAAACCAGGCCAACCCCAAAAAGCCACCATTTCAGGTTGCGTTTGTACCAGTCGGACGCCCGGTCCATCACGTCGTCGAACCAGCGTTCGGCCCCGGCCCTGAAGGCCGCCGGATCCCCGCCCGATTGTCGCAGGAGGTATTGCAACATCCGTTTGGGCTCTCCTTCCTCCATGCCCTGAATTTTGGCTTGCATCGACTCAAGATCGCCGGCATCGAGTATGTCCTGGACAATGGTAACGAAGGTGTTTTTATTGACATGGCCGGGCAAATAGTATGGCGACAAACGCGCGCGGCGATGATTGGTGGCATACGACAGCTGCCGGAAAATAGGATGCCGGACAAAATCGTCCATTTTTTCGCCGAGCATGTTTTCCAGCGTGTACCGCAGGTGTTTGGCGCGCAGGGAAAGCATGGCGGCAATCACCTCCATCACTGTTGAAGTAAGCAAACTGAACAACAGCAATACGAAAACGAGGCCGATGACAATGTTAAGGGTAGCAAGCATAATATAATTTTTATAATGTGGTCAATGAGATCAATGTGGTCAATTTCTAAACCCTTCTAAACCCTCTAAACCTTTCTAAACCCTCTAAACCCTTCTAAACCCTTCTAAACCCTATAAACCCTATAAACCCTATAAACCCTCTAAACCCTCTAAACCCTATAAACCCTATAAACCCTCTAAACCTAATTACTCACCACCTTATTCTCCTTCACAAATTCCCGGTTGATACCGGCCATGAGGTTTTCATGGGAGATCACGTTGGTATCGGCAGACAAGGCTTGCAGGCAACAATAATGCACGATATTCACGATATTGGAACCACTAAGTTCGTATTTGTCAGCGATCTGACGCAGGTTGATCTTCTCGTCGAGGCGTACGGCGGCGGGAAAACTTTGCTGCCAGAGGGTCAGCCGTTCGGCGGGTTTGGGGATGGGGAAATACACTACCGACTGGAAACGCCGGGTAAAAGCTTCGTCGAGGTTGCTTTTGAAATTGGAGGCCAGGATGCTCAATCCCGGAAATTCTTCGACGCGCTGCAGCAGGTACGATACTTCCTGGTTGGCGAAGCGGTCGTGGGCGTCGCGCACGCTGGTGCGTTTGCCGAAGAGGGCGTCGGCCTCGTCGAAGAACAGTATCCATTTTTTGTTTTCGGCTTTATCGAACAAGGTGGCCAGGTTTTTTTCCGTTTCGCCGATGTATTTGGATACCATCATCGACAGGTCGATGCGGTACACGTCGTGGCCGGTGTATTTGCCGAGCAGGCCGGCGGCCATGGTTTTGCCGGTACCCGGCGGGCCGTAGAACAGTGCCCGGAATCCCGGCTTGAGTTTGCGGTACATTTTCCAGTCGTACATCAGGGTGTCGTTGTGTTCGATCCATATTTGTACTTCCCGCAGCTGGTTCATGGTTTGGTCGTTAAGAATGAGGTCGCTCCACTCCAGTTCGGTGGCGATGTGCTGGGCCGGGAAATTCATGCCCACCCGGGGCGGCGTGACGTAGCCGAGGGTGAACAGTTCCACGTATTCCGGGTCGAGGATGAGCCGCCCGCTGGCAGCCGGCTCGCCGGGTTTCATTTCTTCGAGGTAAAGGATTTTTTCTTTGACAAAATAATGCTGCGAGCCGAACAGGCGCTGCACTTCGAGTCGCCGGGCCAGGTCGCTACCGGCCAGCAGGAACAACACGGTTTCGCCAGTGGGCAGGGAGTTGCGCTGGTTGGCCCCCTTTACACCGCCGATAGGCGGGAAATCGCCGCCCTGCGGCAGGAATTCCGCCACCAGGTCGTCGAAAAAGGAGGGCAGCAGGTGGGGGGCCAGGCCGGCGGCCAGGGCCACGTACTCGTCCACCGTGAGCCGCCGGTGCTGGATAAAGCGCGTGAGCGGGCTGTCGTCGTCCTGCATGGCCGGCACCTGCGGGGGCTGAGCCTGCTGACCAAAATGCACGGCCAGCCGGTACCGGACGAGGGCGGCGAGGAAGGAGAGCGTGGTGGAGAGGTTGGGAGACATTTCAGTTTTTATATTCGGTAATAGAGAAAACTTTTGTGATACAAGGGATCATGGCCATGGCGAAGTTCTCAGGGTTTGGCGGATAGGGTTGAACAATACATCTCACCTGCACCGGTTTACCATCATATTTTGCTATTTCGCCGGGATCACGGATAGCGGCTTTATCCCAGGTAGGCAGCAACATCACTTCGGTTTGGTCTTCCAGGTAAATACTGACATGGCCTTTGTACACCGGGCGGCCGGTCTGTCGCATCCGCACGTCTGCCTGCCGGTAATGCCCGATGAGCAAGGCTTCCGTTTCGGCGTATTTATCTATATCCGCCTTGGTTTTTATTATATTTTCCGGGGCCTTCTTTGGTGAACGGCTCTGATCGGTATGTGTTTTAGGCATACAATAAGTTGTACAAAGAATGATGATTATTGGCAGATAGCCGATACGTTGTATAGGATTTGTTACAGTCATGGTTTATTTTCAATGGTCATGGTAGTCGGTTGTTTGCCATGTTGGCCTGTGGCTTTATGTTGTTCGTGAAAAGTCTGTCCTTTTTTATCCGCCGGGCCGTACATTTGAAACTCCCAGTCTTTGTTTTCTTCATCCGGATCGCCGGTAGCATAATTTTCCAATACTACCCGGTCCCGTTTATCATCGCTGAGCATGATCACGCCGCCCCAATGGAAATTCCAGGTACGTTTACCGGGTACGGGCGCGCCTCCACTGGATGTGGTGTACCCCTGCCCTACGCCAGGCGTGGCGTATTTATTGATGCCCAGCGATTTATCGACCATTTCTCTTTCCGGCCCGGACAAGGAATAGTAAAATGCCAGCAAAGCGTCGGCTGCCTGGCTTATTTTGGCCCAATACAAATCGGTATTGCCGGCTTTGAGGGCGGCGTCGGCTTCTTTGGCCAGTTTTGAATAATTGGAATAGGCCGTCATGATTCTCGACTTTTCTGCCGCATCGGCGGTCAGCAAGCGCTGCTGAAGCCAGTTGGCAATAACGGCAATTTTCATGTGATCCGGTGAGCCGGGCGCTGTTTTTTGTGTTTTCCCCTTATCGGTAAATACAGCCCTTCGGTTCATACCGCCGACAACAACGCTGTTCGATCTGCCGCAATCCGCCCAAAGTTCCATATTTGTTCCCTTGGTGGCATTGGTTTTATTTTTTGGCAAAACGCGTTTGAGCGTAAGCTGATTTCCGGTGGAGGGCGATGTAAAAGTGGCAGATGATCCGCGTTCGTACAATTCAATTTCCGATCCGACGGCTTTCAGCGCCTTATTCGATTCAGCGGCTTTCCCCGGTTTGGCAAAGAAGCGGTGGAGATTGTTTTGGTTCACCACCATGGTATCGTCGTCGGAAAACCGGAGCGTAACCTGTCTGCCGTTTTGTTTTTGACTGGTGTCATCTACAAAACGCCGGATTTCATTGCTCCCGCCCTGTTGCTGCCCCACGTGCGCCAATTCATGCGCCAATAACCGCCGCCCCTCGCCGCTTTCGGGCCGGTATTCCCCTGACCCGAAAACAATATCCCTGCCGCTCGTGTATGCCTTTGCCTGAATCGCTGCCGCGCTTTCCGCCGCCCGCGTATCCGTATGGATACGCACCTGCCCGAAATCCTGCCCAAAACGGCTTTCCATAAACTGCCGCGTACCGGCGTCTATGGGCCGGCCGCTGCCGGACGACAGCACCTGACTGACAATGGAAGGAGCGGTTTGGCCGCCGCTCTTGCCACTGCCGGTTTCAGCGCGCTGCACTTTTTCTTTTTCTTTTTCCTCACATTCAGTGCACATACGTTGCACGCCGCCGACAGGCGTCAGGGTCATGCGTTGCGCCACGGGCTCCTCGTCGTCCTGCATGCGCATTACGCGGTCGGCCACCTGATCGGCTTCGCGTTCGTGGGCGTCGCCGGGTTGGTTCACCGTCAGCTTTGCCTGAAAGAACGGCGCCGTACCGGTGACAGCGGCCGGTTTGGATTCCATGCGATGAAAAAAGCTGCTCATTATGCGTTTATATTACGTACTGGCCAGTAGTTGCGATTTACTCAAAGTGGACACCGTCACCACAAAATCGGCGTACAACGACAAGTCCGCCAAAATGCCGGGGTCGGTAGTTCCCGCGTTATTTTTTTTGAGGTTGAAAAAATCCTGCACAATCTGGGCCTGCTGTTCGCGGTTAAAGGACAAAAATCCTTTGCCGGCTGTCTGAGCCGCGCGCAAACCGGCCGCACCGCCGTAGGTGTAGCCGCCGCCCCAAACCTGGGCGTGGATGGCCTGCGGCATGTAGATAGCGCCGGACGTTTCATATTGCCACACGTGGGTCAGTTCGTGCATCATCACGTCCACCGGCTCACGGCCCCAGGAATTGATGGTGTGGAAGCTGGTGTAGGCGCGACCCGAAAACGCCGGGCCGATGATCGCGGCTTCATCCACCCGCACCAGGTCGAGGTCGATGGAAGCGCCGAACAGTCGTTCGGCAGCCGTGCGTTCCGCGGCATTCAGGGTACGGGTGTTGAATTTGATAAAATCCATGATGGTTTCGTACGCTTCGCCGAGGCCGGCGATTTCGAGTATGTCCACCAGCCGGGCGCCGGCCCATTTGAGGAAATTTTTCCAGGTGTCGGCTTTGGCCAGCGATTTCCACCAGTCGAGCGTCCAGGGTTTGAACGATTTGAGGCCTTCCAGCAAGCCCTTGAGCAGGCGGCCGACGCGGGCCGGCAGTTGGGTGATCCAGCGGGCCACGCGTTGAAAAACGCCTGCTATTTTGTCGATGAGTTGTTTGCCGAACCATTTGACGCCCCGCCACACCTTGTCGCCGAGCCACTTGGCGCCTTCCCATATTTTTCCGCCGAGCCATTTGGCGCCGGAGGCGATTTTGCCGCCGAGCCAACTGGCGCCTTTACCGATGGCTTTCACGCCTTTTTTGACTTTGTCGCCCACCCAGCCGGCGGCTTTTTTTATACCGCCCCACACTTTGCCGAGGAAGCGCCGGATGGTGTGCCCGCCGTTTTGCTGGGTCACGTGCGTCAGTTCGTGCGCGAGCAGGCGTTTGCCTTCGGGCGATTCGGGTTGGTATTCGCCTTTGTTGAAATAGATGTCCTGTCCATGCGTGAATGCCCGGGCCTGGACGCTTTCGTTCATTTCAGCGGCTTTTTCATCGGTGTGCAGGCGCACCTGCGAAAAATCGGCGCCGATGGTCGGTTCCATGAGGTTTCGCGTTTCCGCGGGCAATGTCGAGCCGCCGCCTTTGGTCGCCGCCAGGGCCGCGGACATTCCCGGGGGAGCGGCAAAGGCGCCTGTCGACGCCGGATTTGCCGGCTGTGATTTTGCCTGAAGCGGCTCCTGCGCCGGTTCCTGTTCTTCGGCTTCTTCGGCTTGAGGGGCTTCCGCCGTTTCTTCCTGTTCGTCGTCGTCTTCCTGCATTTCGGGCGCGGCGGCGGGCGCGGATTCGTCGGCCTGGCGCTGTACATCCGGCACGGCGCTGCAACGCGGACAGGCGCAACCCTGCCCGTGTTGGGGGCTGCGCTGAACGGGCGTTTCGCCGGCCTGCGCCATACGCATAACCCGTTCGCCCATGACGTCGGCTTCCTGCTCCAGTTCGTCGCCGGGAGCATTTACCGTCAGCTTGGGCTGGAAGAACGCCTGCTTTGCCGTGTCTTCCGCCGGCACGGCATGGCCGGATTCCGGTTTCGATATTTTCCGCGCGAAGAAGGACATTGAGTGATTGAGTGATTGAGTGATTGAGTGATTGAGTGATTAGTGGGTACCGGTTATTTTTAAAAACCTCCTTTGCTCAGTTTTTCCTTCCATTCAAAGTTTCCGACATTAAAAGTGCTGCCAGTACGGGTTAATACGCAAGCGATGTCGAGATAATATTTGTCGGGGCCGCCGGGGTGGTCACAGTCGATGTAATCTTTCCGGTCGGGGAATATCAGGTGAATGTTCAGGGTTTGTTGGGTTGTTTTAAGGGAGTCTGCAATGAGGTGCAGGGTAAGTGCCTTGTCATCCGCATCAAAACCCTGCAACAGGGCGAAGTTGTTGTCCCAGGGTTTGCCGTAGGGGTCCTGGCCGGCGCGCGATACTGTAGCCGCTTTGTAGTATGCCGCGGGCAAAACCTGCCCTTGCGTGAACGTTATCCTGAGGTCGTAGACATTGCCGGATGCTTTTAAGGTATCCGCCGCTTCCATGGATTGGAAAGTGGGCTCCTTGTTGCAGGTGTCCTTGTGGCAGCCGGAGTTGGCGGATGCGAGGAGGGTGGAGAGGGTTAAAGTGTAGAGGAGCAATTTCATTTTTTTAAATTTCGTGCGATCGAATTGTGGATATCCTCGGCTATTTTATCCTTGAATTCCAATTCCTTTTTTTTATCCAGTTCTCCATAGGCTTTCTCATAAATTTCATCTGCCCAGGCTTCCGGATCTTCTTCCGCTTTTTTCAGGCCCTCTTCGCTGAAAAAAGCCATAAGATCAGGTATTTTCCCGGCAACAGTTTCAACAAGTTCTTCTGTATTTTCCTCCAGCACTTCGTCCAAATGACGCGGGGTAACTCCATATTTTTTTTGATAGATGGTTTTTATTTCTTTCAGGCCAAGTTGATCAAAGATTTTATCAAATGGATTGAGGTTTGTTTCTAGTTCAATATCCAGATTGTTTTGGTCAGAAAAATTATACAGGGCTATCCAGGCTTGTTTTGCCTGCTCCACGGCGTCCTGCCATTGTTTTTGAAGGAATTCTCGGGCTTGTTCTTTGGTGCAGGCGTAAGGCATCAATGCATCCTGGTCGAAAAGAAACGTCTGCCCATTTGTATCATACAATTCAAAGGCGCCCGCTCCAGTTTGCGACACATGATCGGGTAGCAGGAAATAACAATCATTTTTTACATTGAATAAAACCTTCATTCTTATTCGTTTAATTATCGCCTATTATTTATTCATTTTTTGAATCAATTTTATTCAATGAGATAATCTGAAGTAACATTAACTTTAAAACCTTGATTTAGAGCGAGTATTTTTAATGCCGATAGGGGTATGGAAACGAGGCCTTCGGCGATTACAGAATATTCATCGGATTGAGAATAGTATTTTTTGTGTAAAATGAGCGCATTTTCAAGATGCTGAT
>CALEYM010000809.1 GCA_937926185.1 uncultured Bacteroidota bacterium
TTTGCAAAAACTGTCAGGTAATTAATGGAAACCCGTATTCCCAAGAAGATTGATGATGAATCACTTAAAGACGCCGTCGTGGAATTTCGGTATGTAGCCGATTTGCCTCCACATTTGCTATGGGGTATTTTATTTCAATCTCTTCCCGAAGGCTTTGCTTTGACGCCCGAAACCAAATCGCCAATGCTTTTATCTTTTGGGAAAGATGCCCCAATAGGAATTAAATCTCATGCTAACACGTATGTACATAATTCCATCCGACTCCACATTACTGAAAATGCTTTGATTTTTAACATTATCGGGCCATACGCCGGTTGGACGCCATATTTTGAGGTTATTCAAAAAACCATCCGGGCACTCACCGGGCCGGGTAAAATAATTGCCTGTTCCCGGGTCGGTCTTCGTTATATCTCGGAATTCCCCAATTTGAAAATTTTTGAAAAAATCGGCGCCAAATGCAAACTCGAACGCCCCGGATGGGAAGGACAACGAAACACCGTTTTTAAAACCGAAATTTGGAGTCAGGAGAACATCATTGTCATCAACCTGGCTAATCAGGTAGTCAGAAACCCTGCCCAACCCGACCATTTTTTCTCACTGGTAGATATTGATGTATTCCATAATTTCGATACCCCCGAACAGAATACTGAAAATTTACTACGGCGTACCGACGAACTCCATGCACTCGAAAAAACAACCTTTTTTGGACTTTTGACCGATGAATTCCTCACTTCTCTGAACCCACAATACTGATTATTATGCCTGCAACTCCAGCTTATATTCCACCCGCATTTCAACCGGAATCCTATCGGTATCCCTGGCAAACAGAACTTGTGACGCCCCAGCGCACAGCTTATGGCGTTCAGGACAACGCGGACTTTTTCAACTCCCCCAATTCCCGCACTGTCTTTTCCTATGACCGCGACATCATCCAGGAAGATTGGCAACGCGACATTGAACGCCGGCTCGAATCCCTGTCGTCTCAACTGCGACGCCGGGTCGACTTGCAAACGAGCGCCTTCCAAAATGTCACCCTCGAAACAATTTCTGTTTCCACTTTCCCCTTCGCCCTGCTTTTCCTGGCGACCAATGCCGGGATAGTTTCCGTAGATGCCACCCCCGATGCTTCGGTGTTTTTTACCGCCGATTACCTGCAGCGCGGCCGGGTGTATGCCGAGATTTTCTTCGCCGGCGAACAGGCCGAACCCCTCGAAGTCGTCGTCAACATCTACTCAGCCGACAATCGCTGCGTACTGGCACACGCGGGCCGCCTCCAGGAAACGCTGGACCAGACTTTCCAGTTTATCCGGACCAACTTTGGCGCCTGACACTGATAGAAACTATCATCTTCATCACGTCTTTTATGCCTATACAGTATCCCGAACGACTGCTCCCTGAAGCCCGTTTCCAGGTCATCCGCCACGACCCGCGAACGATCGACGGATACCTTATCCGGCATACCGAACACACCGACATACAAGACCCCGCTACCGGCCATTTGCTGCCCTCCTGTGTGGCGCCTCAAACCGACCACCTCCACGACCTGTCCACCTCCCTGCTCGGCATCTTCATGCCTGCTGATGTCGAATATCAATTGACCGGCGGGCAAAAATCCTATTTCACCGGCTTATGGACACCGGGCGAAATCGTGCCGCCCCCAGTGTTCGAACAGGATTTCGTCCGGCGCCCCGAACGCGGTTTCTTTGTGCTGCGGGCCGCCGACATCAGCGGCCAAGTCGTCCCTTACAACGTAGGGGCCCAGGACAACCTCACCGCCGTGTGCCAGCTGATCCACACCCCCGTTCGCGCCAACTTCTGGCACTTTTCCATCCGCTGGTTCAATACCGAGGGCGACGTACTGCTCCAAAATGGCAACTGGAAACGTCGCCTGCTCACCGCCTGCAAAGCCCTGATCTGCCAGTTCGCCCGCCTTGAAATACCCAACCTTACGCCCCCGCCGACCGAATGGTACGACCCCGCCCATAACACCGCATCCTGATCGCCTTTGATATGAACACGCCCATGCAACGCCTCGAACTCACCTGGATCGGCAAATACGACGAACCCCGCCTCGAACCCCGAATCCTGCTCGAAAACCCCGATTTCCGATGCGGCGCTCCCCTTCCGCCAGCCGGCGGAGAGGGGCCGGGAATGGGGTTGACCGGCGCAGAGGCCTGGCAAGGCATGCTCATCCACGGCGACAACCTCCTCGCCCTCAAAGCCCTCGAAGCCGAATACAGCGGAAAAGTCAAGTGTATTTACATCGACCCGCCCTACAACACCGGCTCCGCCTTCGAACACTACGACGACGGCATCGAACACTCCCTCTGGCTCAGCCTTATACGCGACCGGCTCAAGGTTCTGAGAAATTTGCTCTCCGACGACGGCTCCATCTGGATTTCCATCGACGACAACGAATGTCACTACCTCAAAGTGCTGTGCGACGAGATTTTTGGGAGGGGGAATTTTGTGGCGAGTATTATCTGGCGGAAAAATTATGCGCCAAAATCATCGGCAAAACATTTTTCGGAAGACCACGATTACATTTTAGTTTATGCTAAAAAAGGGGAACAATGGAGACCGAATTTGATGAATAGAACAGATAAGCAAGATAAGGCTTATAAAAACATGGATAATGACCCGCGTGGCCTTTGGCGACCTAATAATCTTGCTGCAAGAAATTATTACAGTAAAGGTACCTATGAAATAAAATGCCCAGGGGGGAGAGTAATTAAGGGCCCACCACCAGGCTCTTATTGGCGAGTTTCCGAAGAAAAGTTTTGGGAAATGGACAAGGATGGACGGATATGGTGGGGAAAAGACGGAAACAATGTGCCAGCTCCTAAAATATATTTGGCCGAGGTTAAACAGGGTACAGTTCCTCAAACCTTTTGGTCGTATGAAGAAGTGGGACATACACAAGATGCGAAAAAAGAAGCGATCCAACTTTTTAGTGAAGATGTTTTTGGCACTCCAAAACCTGAAAAATTGATCGAGAGAATTCTACACATCGCCACCAACCCCAACGATCTCGTCCTTGACTCCTTCCTCGGCTCCGGCACCACGGCCGCCGTGGCGCACAAGATGGGCCGCCGCTGGATCGGGATCGAGCTCGGCGGGCACGCCTACACCCACTGTGTGCCGCGTCTGCAAAAAGTGGTGCGCGGCGAGGACCAGGGCGGCATCAGCAAGGCGGTAGGATGGAAGGGCGGCGGCGGCTTCCGGGTGTTCAGCCTCGCGCCCACGCTCCTGCGCGAAGACCGCTTCGGCCAGCTCGTCATCAACCCTGAATACAACGCCCCCATGCTGGCCGCCGCCGTGTGCCGCCACGAGGGCTTCCGCTACGACCCCGACCCCGTGCTGTGGTGGAAACAGGGCCGCGGCGCAGGCCGCGATTACCTGCTGGCCACCACCCAACACGTCACCCGCCCCCTGCTCGACGCCATACACGAAGAAATGCAGGAGGGCGAAACCCTGCTCATCTGCTGCCGCGCCTACGACCGGGCCTGCACATCGGCCTACCCCGACATCACGCTGCGCAAAATACCCAACATGCTCTTCGAGCGTTGCGAGTGGGGCCGCGACGACTACAGCCTGCACATCGTACCCCAGCCAGGCGAAGATAAGGGCGAGAACTCCGAACCCGCCTGGCCCTTGCCGGAAACGCCCGAACCTCCGCGTGAAAAGACCAAAAAAGCCCCTGTTAACCCCGCCCAGGGCGAGTTGTTTTGAAAAAAATCCGTAATCCGCAATCCATTATCTCCCGTCATCTGTCCACTGAAAAAATACGTCGACCGCTATGACCGAAAATCCCGACCAAATCATCCGCGACATCAAAAACCGCCTTCAACTTCGCCAACCCCTGGCAGAAAGCCTCGACCTATTGCGCACGCTCGTGCACGACGGCGCCCTGCCCCTTCAAAAACCCCGCCCGGACGCTGCCGCCGGCATCCTGAAAGACAGTACCGAAAAAGTGCGTCGGCACTGCCCCGAGCTGTTCCGCGACTTCGAGCGCGGCTTTCCGAGCATCACCTACAGCATCGCCACCGGCGTGGGTAAAACGCGGCTCATGGCTGCCGCCATCTTGTATCTGTACCGGGTGCACGGTATCCGCAACTTTTTCATTCTATCGCCTAATCTGACCATTTACAACAAACTCATCCGCGACTTCGGCGATCCCGGTTATGAGAAATATGTGTTTCGGGGGGTTAGCGATTTTGTCGCGCACCGGCCGGTAGTCGTCACCGGGGACAATTACGCGCAGCAATCGGAACTGTTCCGCCAACAGGAAGTGCGCATCAACGTGTTCAACATCGCCAAATTCAACGCCGACAACAAGGTGAGCAAGAAAGACGGTAAGGTTCAGCAGCCCCGCCTCAAGCGTCTGTCGGAATACCTCGGCCAGTCATACTGGGACTATCTGCGCAGCCTGCCCGACCTCGTCATTCTCATGGACGAAGCGCATCGCTACCACGCCGACGCCAGCCGCCGCGCCCTCGACGAATTGCAACCCGTGCTGGGCATCGAACTCACCGCCACGCCATTCGACCCCACCGGCGCGGCCTTCCGCAACGTGGTTTACGAGTACAGCCTTGCCCGCGCACTACAGGACGGCAAATATGTAAAGATACCCGCCGTGGCTACGCGCAAGGATTTCAGCTTTAAAAACTTGTCGGAAGAGGATACGGAGCGGCTCAAACTTGAAGACGCCATCAGCGTACATGAAGACACCCGACAGGCCATCGTGCTCTACGCCCGCGAACGCGAATTGCCGGAAGTAAAACCCTTTATCCTTATCGCTTGCAGCAACATCGAACACGCGCGGCAGACCTACGAGTACATCACTTCCGGCGCTTTCTACGATGGGCGCTATGCCGGCAAAGTCATCCAGGTGGACAGCAGCACCAAAGACGACTCGGATATCGAAAAACTGCTCACCGTGGAGCAGCCCGGCAACCCGGTGGAAATCGTGATCCATGTCGGTATGCTCAAAGAGGGTTGGGACGTGAGCAACCTGTACACCATTGTGCCGTTGCGGGCGGCCAATTCCCTGGTGCTGATTGAGCAAACATTGGGGCGCGGGTTGCGCCTACCCTTCGGCGGCGAGCGCACCGGCGTGGAAAAAGTGGACATGGTGACGGTGATCGCCCACGACAACTTTGAAAAAGTGGTGACGGCAGCCAAAGACCCGAACTCGATTTTCCAGAAAGTCCGTCAAATTCAACTCGACGCCGAAGATCTGGGGCACCCGGTTGAAATCATAGAAAGCCAAACGACAATGAAAACCAAACTCGAAGCGGAACGCAAGACATTAGCAGCCATACAAGACGAAAAAGAACGCCAGAAGCGCACCAACGCGCTTGATGCCAAGAGCCTGTTGGTGAACATTCTGCCTAGCCTTGGGAAGCACCTTGAGGTCAAAAAATACGACGACTTATTGAAGCCCGCCGTGCAGGAAGAGGTTATCCGCACCTTGGAAAAAGAAGTGTCACGGGGGCAGTTGGGCTTGTTTGCAGGCGAGATCGTGGAAGAAGCCAAGGTAAACTATCGAACCATTGTAAAAGAATTAAAGGAAAACAGCATTGCTATTCCCCTTTTCGTGGTGCAGCCGGCCCCCGCGAACACCTGGTTTGATGATTTCGATCTGGATACGAGCGATTTTAATTTCAGCAAGCTGGAACTGGAATTAGTACGGGTGACGATAGATCAGGGTCGAAAGACGGATACCATTGAAATTCGACGTAACAACAATTTGCCCGCACCGGAAAAAATGTTGATGAGTGAATTACTTAACTTTCCGGAGATTGACCATGACCGCTGGGGGGAATTGTTATATAAACTTACGGTACAGGCAGCCACTGCTATAAATGCTTCTTTGGCTGGTACCGACAAAGACCTTCGGGAGACTGTTTTCGATCACCGCGAGCAGCTGGCAGGAAAAATCTATACTCAGATGATGGAGCATTTCCATTTGGAAGAAACAGGCTTGGAAAGTTCAAAAGTGGTACCCTTTACCCGCATAGAACCCTGGAGCTTCTCCATGTTCAAGGATTATGGTAAAAAGCATTTTGCCGATAACATCCGCCCGGTGGAGGCTATCAAAAAATACGTATATTATGGGTTCACCAAATCATGTCACCCGGAATACAAGTTCGATTCAAAAGCGGAAAAGGATTTTGCCATCATATTGGAGGACGATAAAGACACCGTGCTCCAATGGATGCGCCCGGCAAAGCAGCAGTTTCGAATTTACTGGAACAGGCAAGGAGATACCTATCAGCCTGATTTTGTGATAGAAACAAAAGATGTTATTTATATTGCCGAGACCAAAAGCGCCGGAGAGATGAATTCGGACGAAGTTCGCGGGAAAACACGGGCGGCCTTAAAATACTGCGCGGATGCCACGGCTTACAATCAAGCCAACGGAGGCAAACCCTGGCGTTATTTGCTGATTCCGCATACGGATGTCATACCGGTACAGCGAAGTTTTCCTTATTTTGTCAAAACTTATTTGAAAACTGAAGCCTGAAATTGAACCCATGATAATCGGATATCATACCGTTGAAGACCGGAACAATCCCGATGTCATTTTGTTGGAAGGACCTTTCCTTTGCGACCGGGAGGATGCCTGGCTGGGGCATGGGTATTATTTTTGGGATACTCGAATTTCTTTAGCCCGCTTTTGGGGCGAAGTAAACTTTAAACACAAAGGATATGTTATTTGTCAAGCATTGATCAACGACGACCCTGCCGTTCTTTGGGATTTGGATGGGAAAGTTGCTCACCAAGAAGAATTTATTGCAGCGTTAGACATGATAATTGATGCCGGAATAATAAGTAAAGATGACGATGCGACAGCTAATGAAGTCATCACTTTTCTGAAGCAGCAGAACATGTTAACTTACAAAGCGATTCGAGCAGCTGATGAAGATAAAGACACCTACTTTCTCAGGTTTAAACCGCGTTCAGAGCCTAAACAGGCAAAAATGCGGCTTAGGCAACGCGTTCAAATTTGTCTTCTCGAAAAAAGTGAAATAACTTTGCAAGACTTTAAAATCGTTTTTCCTGAAAAATACGTTTAACCTCAACTTTTAAACAATGGATACGCCCATGCTTCAAAAACTTCGTGAGTATCTCGCCAATACGCCGTGCGAGCAAATAGATCGCGATTGGGCGGAAGTCAAAGCGCTTGGTCTGAAAGGGCCGACTGCCAAGGAATTTATAGCTTCTTTTCGTCAACCTCGTCCGTATCAAGCCACTGATACTGAAGCATTTCAAACCGAGGCCGCTCAACAGCATCTGACCTTCGAATTTGAAGAAGGCAATTACTTCTATGCCATGGCAGCATGAAAAAGCCTGAAGTATCCAAGTTCCAATTCATTAACTTCGTCGTTCGGGAAAGCCGTTTTGCCTTTGTCGAAAGGGGAGAGTATGAATTTTATTTTGATTTTACCCCTTCCGGCAAGGTGTATCCGGCTTTGGGCCAATTTGAGCTTCATCTTAATTTAAAAATTCGTGAAAAGAATGATCTCGTAAAAATTGACATCAAGACGATCTCATTTTTTGCCTATGAGGAACAAGAAGGTAATCTTGCAGAAAACAAGTTTTTTACCATGAATGCTCCGGCTATCGTTTATCCATACATCAGGGCTTATATTGCAACTTTAACTGCTCAATCGGGCATCGGGACGATCACGATGCCTGCCATGAATTTGGCTCCACTTGGAGAAGTACTAAAGAAAAAAATTCAGGTTTTGTCCTGACCTGCGCGCTCAATCTACTCCACCTTCACCCTCGACGACTCATTTTCCGACCCCGTGCTGCGGCGGCGGGCGTTTTTCAGTTCGGTATTGCCAAAACGGTAACTGAACGTGAGCCGGGCGTTGCGCGAGTCGTTGCGCTGGTTGAAGTTGAGCCGCACGTCGGCGTAGTCGATGTGGATTTTTGAAATCTGGGTGTATAAAATATCGCTGACGGAGAGCGACAGGCGGCCGCGTTTGTCCCAAAAGGTTTTGGAAACGCCGAAGTTGAGGCCGCCCATGGAGCCGATGTCGAAAAACTCTTCGAGGAATTTGGTCATGTACCAGCCCCCGATCTCGACCTTGAATTCGGCGGGCAGGTTGACGTTGATCTGCCAGTAGGCCAGCCAGTTCCAGCGGCTGCGGTTGAAGCGGGTGTCGAGGTATTCGGCGTCGTAGCCGTTGTAGATGAACTGGTTGCCGCCGAAGCCGTCGATCAGTTTTTTATATTTGATGGGGAAGTTCAGCTCGAAGGCCCATTTCTCGTATTTCGCCAGGTTGGCGGCCGTGGTAAAGGTGCGGGTGCCCTCCAGCCGGGGTGCGTTTTCGATGATCACGTCGTCGGTCTTGCTGTAGGAAATGCGAATAAAGGGCTGCCCGTCGTAAGTGACGGCCAGTTGGGCGTTGTTGGAAATTTCCGGACGCAGCTGGGGGTTGCCCTGGGTATAAGTGAGCGAGTCGATGAAAAAAGCAAAGGGGTTTTGCTGCTGAAAGCCGGGGCGGTTCACCCTGCGGCTGTAAGCGCCCTGAACGCCGATATTTTTGGTAACGTTGTACAACGCGCTGGCACTGGGAAACCACTGCAGGTAGTTCCGGTCGAGTACCTGCTCGCCCATGGTTTTGCCCGAAACAACGGTTTGCTCGGCACGCAGGCCGGCGTTGAAGTCGAATTTACCCAGTTTCTTCGACAGGTTGAGATAGCCGGCATTGATGTTTTCCCGGTATAAAAAATCGTTCGACTGGGCCGTATCGAGCACGGTTCCGCGCAGAAATTTCAGGTCGTTGTCGATGGTGGCGAAACTGGATTTGGCGCCGGTCTCCAGTTTGAACGTCGAATCGAAAGGAAGGGTGTAATCCAACTGCCCGACATAAATATCGATCGGCTGTTCGACGTTTTGTTCAGAACGCGATTCGGGGCTGCCGGGTTCGTTCTGGACTATATTCAGGTAGCTGACGTTTTGAATATCGAAGCGGCTGTAGTCCACGTCGAAATTGAGGGCATGCCCCGTTTTAGGGTCAAACTCGTGTTTAAGGTTCAGGTTGGTCAGAAAGTTGGCGCGGTCCGAGCGGGTATCGTTCCAGGTAGTGAAGGAGCCCAACTCCTGGCTTTGGTCGGCATTGAACACGTCGGTGACATTTTTGGCATTGCTGCCGCCGGTGCGCGCAAAGCCCCGGAACAACACGCCGACGGTCGTTTTTTTCGTGGCAAAAAAGTCGGCGCCAAAACGGTAGTTGTGGATCGCCCAGTCGTTGGGGGAATAATTGATCTGCCGGTACACTTCGTTGCCGATAAATCGCTCCACATCAATGACGGAGAAGGAAGTTCGTTTGAAATAGCTGTACGAACCGAACAGGTTCCATTGGCCGCGGCGGTAATTGAGGCCGAGGGCGGGGCCAAGGCGGTAATAATTGCGGTCGTCGGTATTGGCGTCCGACTGGTCGTACGTGCTGCCTCCAACGGTCATGGATACGTTGCCGTTGAAACCGAGGTCGGCGTTGCGTTTGAGGATAATATTGAGGATAACGCCGCCGGCCGCGTCGTAGCGGGCGCCGGGCTGCGTGATCAGTTCCACGCGGTCGATCTGGTCGCCGGGCATGTCGCGCAGTACCGCGTTCATATCGGCGTATTGGGAGGGTTTGCCGTCGATCCATATCTGCACGCTCTGGTTACCGGCCAGGGTTATACGATCCTGCACGACGATCACGCCCGGCATTTTTTGCAGAATTTCGAGCGCGGTGCCGCCGCTGGCGATGGGGCTGTTCTCCACGTTCATGATCAGGCGGTCGGCTTTTTGCTCGAACAAAGGGCGCCGGGCCACCACTGTGGCTTCTGCCAGCACGTTGGCTGCTTCGCGAAGTGTAATGTCGGCCGTCACGATTTTGCTTTCTGTTGCCACGGTGAACGGCTCCGTGTAGCTGGTTTCGTAGCCCAGCAACGTTGCCTGCAACCGGTATTCGCCGGCCCGTACGCCGGGTATGGAAAAAGCGCCGAGGGAGTCGCTCAGGGCGCCTTTTACGATTTGGGAATCCTTCGCCGCGGTTAAGGCAATGCTGGCAAACGGCAGAGGCTGGTTTTTGTCGTCCGCAACTTTGCCGGTAATGGTTACCTGGGCGGATAAAGAGAGCAGGGCGCTGGTACAGAGGAAGAGGGTAAAGATTGTTTTTTTCATGGCGTTATGTTTGTCCGGTACCGGGGCGGCTTAAAAACCGCGCTACCGGGCAAAGACCGCTTTTATCGCAAAGCGATGCAACCGGATTGTTTTGCAGGCAAAAATTTTAATTAACAGGCCGACCAAAAAAGTTCTTGGCTCAACATCAGGTTTTTATCGCCTAAAAAACGCGACTCATACGAAAAGATGATTTGCAACATTTGGGCATGAACGGATAACCGGCACCTTTGGTTGCCTCAGATTCAAATTCGTGAAATAAATTATGCCCACGCACATTGTCTGGATTGCCTACTCCCTTTCAAACCTGGTTGGATTGGTCATTCTCTGGGCTTGCTGGAAAAAGCCGGCTTGGGGCCGGTCCTTGTTTTTTCTGTTGTTTGCCTGGGCTGCCTGGTTCAACGCCACCACGGTGCTGAAAACGCCGGAAATTTACACCGGCTATGCGCAATACACTTTTTCTGAAGGCTACCGCGCGTTTATCAACGGCTTTTTTGCACAGCATACCGCACCTGTTGTTCTGGCAATCGCCGCGGGACAGGCTGGTGTTGCCCTGGGCATGTTGGGAACCCGCCGGCTGTTCCGGCTGGGCGCCATCGGCGGAATGATTTTCCTGCTGAGTATTGCGCCGCTTGGGGTGGGCTCGGCTTTTCCCTGTACCGTCGTCATGGCCGCGGCGATGTGGCTCTTGTACCGTGAAGGAAGCAGCCGGTGGCTGTGGCAAGCGTTCAGCCCTTAGCCCGGATTGCGCCGCGGCGCCGTGTTGCCCCGGTGGCAGGTAAAACAGCTCACCGAAGGGTCTTCACTGCCAATGCCGCCGATGTTTTTCAGGTCCCGGTTGATCCGGGCGTTGAGTTCTATCATCTGGCGGGTTATTTCTTTTTCCTTTTTCACTTCCGACGCCCATTCGTTTTTGACGTGGCAGTGGTCGCAGCCCACGCCCAGCGCCTGACCCCAGCGGTCCATGAGGCCGAGAAAACGCTCGGCGCTCACTTTTTTCAGGGTTTTGACATTTTGGTAAACCGAATCGGCCGGCCAGTTTTCTTTACCGGCGATTTCCCGTTTCAGGCTTTCCAGCGTTTTTGTACGGGCCGGGGCGTCGGGGTCCGGTACGGCAGTATTGGCCGAAGTTTTCGGGGCCGTACAATCGGCCAGCCAAAGGGCCAGTAGAACGACGAAACAAAAGGTCAGCAGCGCTTTCATAAATGAGCAGGATTGGTAAAAGATTTTCCAAACGTACAAAGGTTTGCTTTTCCGGCAAAATCAGCCTGACAGCCTTGCGCAGTTATCCGGTAAAATGTCGCAGTTATAAGGTTATCCCGATAAGCTGTCAGGTTCTTCTTGACCGGACTTGTTCCAAGGGCCAATTTTGGGCATGTTCAGAAAAAAAATACAGCCGGGCGACGCGGTACGGCAAAAATCAACAGGCGCCGTTTTACAAGCAGATTTTACCAAACACGATGTATGGTTTTGCCATTCCATTGATACCGGTCAGCAACAGATCGTCAGCATCAACGACGTGGAAAAAATAAAGCCGGAAAAACCACCCGGCCAAACGTCGTGAAACAGCTCAATACAGCGGCGCTGTTTCTGATCCTGCTGGCCGCGGCCCGCTGGATCCCTTCGGGCAATGAAGACCATTACATGGCCCTGGCCAAAGCCTGGTTTGACCCCGGCTGGATACCCGGTTCGTGGATATTGGACGAACCGGCCGGCGCGCGCGGGTTGTACAACCTGCTGGTGGGCGGGCTGTTGTCGCGGTTCGATTTTTATACCGTCAGTATTGTACTCAAAATCCTGTTGTCGTGGTGGTATGCCCGCATCCTGAGCGGGTATATCAGCCCGGCAGTGCTGGGCGTAGTATGTTATTGCCCTTCATTTTTTGGCGGGGAATTTATTTTCATGGGTTGTGAGCCGAAACATTTTGCCTGGGCCCTGGTCTTGTGGCATCTGACCCGCCGCGGACGGCACACGCCCGCGGTACTGGCGCTGGCTACCTGGTTTCACGTGCTGGTTGGCGGCTGGTACGCGGTTTACTGGTTTCTGACACATCCGGGACAGTGGAGAAAAGGGGTGGCGTACGCCATCTTAGTGGCTCCGCTCTGTTATTACCTTGCCGGCACACAGGCTGGCGGCGAAGTGGCGGGTTGCGATGCCGGTTTTATCTACACCAGGGTGAGAAACCTGCACCACTGCTATCCCTTATTGTACAGCAAACGGGATTTTTTAGGTTTTCTGGTCTGCCTGCTTTGCATTCCGTTTTCACGAAAAGGCCTCTCCCGAAATATGATGACCGGTTGTTGCGTCCTGGCCGCTGTTACCTCTTTTTTCCCAGCCGACCAGGTGGTTAAGCTGATCCCCTACCGGATGCTGTCGCTGGCGCTGCTGTTGGAATTGCAACAGCACTACCTGCACAGGGTTTGGCTCAGGTGGCCGGTACGGATCGCGGGTTTGCTTTGCGCCGTTTACCTGCTGGGAACCAATATCAAAGATACCTGGCTGTATGTTACAGACTATGCTTATGCCGCGGAGATCGCGCGCGTCCGGCAATTGCCGCCGGGCGCCATTATTGTCTCGGAGCGGTCGGACTTTATCCGGCGCAGCGGCCGGGATGTTTTTGTGAATACCAAGTTTATACCTAACGCCGCCCGGCGGATTTGTGAATGGCAGGAGCGGCGGGAGTGGGTGGAAAAAAACAGCCGGGAAATTGTATTCGCCCCGTAATCACACCTTCTCTCCGTATGCCAGGTCCCCCGCATCGCCCAGCCCCGGCACGATGTACGCCTTGGCGGTGAGTTCCTCGTCGATGGCGCCCAGCCACAGGTGCGCTTTGGGGTACTGGCGCTGTACGGCTTCCACGCCGGCGGTGCTGGCGATTACCGAAACGATGTGTATGGTTTTAGGTGTGCCATGGCGCAGCAGGTGTTTCAGGGCCAGGTCTACGGAAGCGCCGGTGGCCAGCATGGGGTCGGCCAGGACGAGCACGGCGTCGTTCAGGTCGCCGCAGCTCACGTATTCCAGTTGAATGTCGAAGGAGCCGTCTTTGTGGTGCCGGCGGTAGGCGCTGACAAAAGCGTTGTCGGCCTGGTCGAAAAAGTTCAGCATACCCTGGTGCAGCGGCAGCCCGGCGCGCAGAATAGTGGCCAGCACCAGGCGGTCGGCGGGCAGGGTATGAGTAGCCACTCCCAGCGGCGTTTCCACCTCGGCAGGTTCGTAGTCGAGGGTCTTTGAAATTTCATAAGCCAGCACTTCTCCGATGCGTTCCAGGTTCCGGCGAAAGCGCAGACGGTCTTTTTGCAATTCCACATTGCGCAATTCGGCAATAAAACGGTTGGCAACGGAGTTGTTTTCGGCGAGGTTGACGAGCATGTTCCTGATTTTTTTTTGACGCGCCAAAGTAACAGCTGCGAGAGGGAATTTTTAGTTTGTAAAAAAAATTTGCATTTTTTT
>CALEYM010000810.1 GCA_937926185.1 uncultured Bacteroidota bacterium
CGGCGTGTCGACGCCAAAAGATATAAAGAACCTTGAGGCGCGAAACGCTACTTCTTCCCCGTTTTCCTGCCGGAATTGCGGCCCTGTTTGCCAGCCCAGTCCCAGGTAAAACGGCGATTTTTGGATGTTCCAATGCAGCTGCAATCCGGGTTTTAATACGTTTTTAAAGCTCAGTTTATACGCGCCGTATTTGTCTTCTTGTGCCAGGCGATAGGTCATCATGCCACCCAGGTCGAGCACGGAGACATGCAGGCTGAACGATTGCGGATGGCTCGATTGGGCCCATAGCAGTTTGCTCAAAGTGAAACCGACGGGAATGGCCGGCGCCAGTACGCCAAAATTGGCGTTCTCGGAAATGTTGTTTTGTTTGCGCGCCCAGTATTCCCATCCACCCGAAGCGCCCAGATATGCATTGATGCTGGCCGTAAAACGGTGGACGCGTTTCGTGCGGGAACTTCCCGGCGGATCGGCCAGGCTTTTCAGTAAATATTCGACTTCATGTTTGTCTCTGGCATCGACCAGGCCGGCGATAAAATCGCCGTATTGTTCAAAAAACCGCAGCAGGTAATTTTGGTTCGCTCTGGCGGCGCCGGATGGCGTTTTTTCTTTCCGCGGTTTGCCGGCTGCAACCGGGGGCGATGGTTGATCTTTTTCTTTTTTCAGTTTTTGTTGTGTTTCAACCAGTTCAATTTGTTTACTCAGTGAAGTTACCAGCCGCACCAAAGCGCTCACCGCGGGCCGGTACTGCCGGGTTTCCAGGTAATACAGAAAGTTCATGCAGCGTTCGGAAATGTTCGGTAAATGCTGCAAAACAGGGTGCCGTTTGGTCAAAGACTGAAAATCGCCGGGCTTGGCCGGGTCGGCAAAAAGCGGAAACTCCAGTATCCGGTTGAAGGCCCGCAGCCCTGTGGAAATCGTTTTATATAGACGCATTGAGTCCGGTTTTTCACCGGAAAGCGAATCTTGCGGGGATTGCAATTCCAGAAAATCCTGCAGGGTGAGCCGGGTAAATTGCGCCAACGCTTCCGGCGACAATACCCCAACGTTTTTGATGCGGCTGATCCGTTGTTGCAACAGTCCGAGGCATGCCGCTTTGAGCCGGGGCTCGTACAGCATTTCATCCAATTCCTTCAGGCCCATAAGCCCTTTGCCGTCGGGCCGTTGAAGGACGTAGAACAGATGAGACAATAATTCTGTGACCTGTAAAACCGGACGGGATACGCTCCAGGCTTTTTGCTCCTTTTGCGCCCGCGTGGAATCGAGTTGGCGCAGGGCGTTGCGGAGTTTTGCGGAAAGTTCGCCCAGTTTTTCTATTTGTCCGGTTAAGGTGTCTACTGGGCGTACCGCGACGCCGCGTCGCAAATAATGCTGGAAGGGGCTTTGGACCGCGGCTGCTTTGTTTTTTGCCGACAGGCGATGCTCGACGGCTGCCAGGCGTTTTTCTAATTGAAATAGTTTTTCCTGCCGCTCGCCGAGCATGCGCACCGAATCCTGGTAGGAAAGATCGAAAGGAATGATGTCGTCGAAATCGGCTGCGATGGCGCCCAGCAATACCAGGGCCTGCAAATCGGCCGGGTCGCCCGATGTTTGCCAATATTGGCTGCTTTGAGCGATAGCGCCGGCGAGCATGCCGCGCCGGCTGTCCGTTTCCTGAAACTGGCCGGATAGGTTCAGTGTGTCGAACGACATTTGCCAGCGGTCAATATCCCCGACGTATTGCGCGAGATCGGCCTGCCAGCGTTTCAGGATGTCTGCCTGGGTAAGTTCATTATACCAGGTACCGTCTGTCAGCCTTCTGGCCAGCTCCAGGCCGGCAATGCGCATTTCCCTGCCAGAATACGGAACGGCAAAAAATTTATCGTACGATGGCAGGGTGTTATACTGTTTGAGTGTGGCGTCGTCGATGGCGCCATGCAGCAATTGAGGCAACAAGCCGAGATGAAAAACGGCATTGGGATCGCTCCTGCCGGTCAGCACACGGTAATCGTATAGCGGATTTTCGGGAAAAACGGGACGGACAGGCAGCGTATCCCCGCTGAATTGCTCCAGCAAACGGTTGATCCTGCTTTCGCAGTTTTGCTGTATGTCGAGTACGGCAGCGGCAACCCGCTGCATTTGATCCACGTAAGCCTGCGCTGAATCCTGTACCCGCCTGTATTCAACCGTGGTAAACGCCGAATCGGCCAGCCGGATATTCAGTTTTTGCCCGGCTGCCTCGAAATTTTCATATAAATTGCGGTGGGTCAGCGGCACGGCTTCCCACAAAGGTACATCGCTTTTTGACAGTCCAAAGATGGTATATACGGTCAGCAGGTTATAAAAAACGGGGTCGCGCTGCAGTTCGCCGAAATATTCGTCTTTCAGGAGCAATTCCGGCAGCGTCAGGTTCAGCCGGCTCAGATCGAGGAAAAAGGCTTCCCGCAGGCTTTCCAGAAACGACTGGGAATAACTGATCTCCGGATTGGAGTATCGTTCGCGCACGTTGGGAAATAACCACCCGATCCGCGGTATTTTTTCATTGAGCAGGCGATCGAGAAAATTGATGGTTACTTCCTGTTGCGCCCTTTCCAGAATAAAGTTGAACAAGCCTTCCAGCAGCACTTCTGCACGCAGGCCAGATACGGGGCTTGGCTTTTGCAGGTTTTCAGCAGCCGAACGCATGGCAGCGGTGTTTTGCAGCGGCGGTATCTGGCTGTTTTGCAGCGATTGCTGCACCGACAGGTACTGGACGGGCGACAAAGGCGCGCCGCTGTACATCAGGGCGTCGATCTGGCGCCGGCCTGGCGTTTGCAGGCTGTCCCATTCCGCTGAAGATGGCGCGGGGGGCACTTTCCGGCGCAGCGTGTCGAGATACCGCGCGGGCAGCAGTTCGCGGAAAAGGGCATTTCCCTGAACATGGTCGAGCAAACGGTCTGTTTGTACCTGGTCGGGCTTTTCCACCTGTGCCGGGTTGTCGTACAGGTACAGGATCAGCAGGGCTTGGCGGGCCGCTGCATCCCGCGCGCTCCACGAGAGATTCGTATCCTGGATCGTTTCCAGTGCTATTAGCAGATTTTGCCCGTCATTGAGCAGATTCTGGGTGGCGGCAGAATACGAAAAGCATAAAAAGAACAATACGGCAATAGGCGTCAATTTCGAGCGAATAAACTCGCTCAGCAGTTTATAATGCACTTTGAACGTTCCGACGACCGCGGAGGAAGCGATGAATTCACCGCGTTGCCGGACATGGTTCACGTCCGTTTCCCGCCCGGTGATGGCATTGGTTTTCAGTTTTTCCCAATAGGTGCCCACCAGGATTTCCTGCTGGCCCTGCATGGTTTGGAATTCCGGGTCTTGCTGAAGGTCCTGGCCTTCCTGAGCGAACTTAACGAGCCGGATACCGATCTGCTGCCGGGTGCGCGCCAGGGCGTTCATCACCTGGAGGTTCATGTCGTTGGTGGGCGGCGTATCGTCTGGGCCTCTCGTCGTTTCCAACTCGGATTTTAATATACTTTGCTCAACCAAGTCGAGCAGGCGGGTGATTTGCTCCGGGATTTCAGTGGCGCGGTCATTGCCCAATTTCTCCAGTTCGGCGATACTTTGTTTGATCGGATCTTGGTTTACCGCTATGGGCGTTGCCCCAATGCCGGGGTCCGACAAGGCATCGAACAGCCGTTCCATTCGTTTCTCCGCGGCGACAGCCGCGGAGGCGTTTGCGCCGGATGAGTTTTTAAATAAATCGAGTTTTTCCAGGCAGACGTTTTGTGCGCGGGCGATCAGGGTGCGGAGAGAAGTGTCCATATCGGTGTGTTTCAGGTGCGAATGCAGCATCTAAGGGCCCAAAAATGCGAAATTGCCGGCATTTGGCAAATAATATTAAGTGGCTGTCCCAAGGGCTGTCATTCTGAGCGCAGCGAAGAATCCGGGGGAACTCCTCGCTGAAAACTTGGCGGCGCGAGATATATGTGCAAAACCCGGTTGTTCATTGCGAAAACTGATCCAGACTGTTACAATCAAAGTTATCGATGTAGTATGTCCCGTTGTCCAGGATTGAATTTGGTAAAATTTCAATCCTGGATTTAGCGGCTATTTTTAATGGTTTGCCGGCAGGCATAAAACAGTTTTCTATGGTAATTGTATTTGCAAACTGATGCTGTGTAATATTTTTATTCTGTAAGAGCAGATTGTCCTTGTAAATCCTGATAAACGAAGTATACTCCTTCCAACCGTTTTTCGAGGTTGCTGTTTTTATAGCATAATATTTCCCTTCTTCGATTGAAGCGCCCGGCGGAAGATAATCTTTTAACTTAAACTGTTTAAATATGCTTTGGCCGCTCAGGTTGGAATTGTAGTCAAACCAGTGTGAGTATTCCACGCCGGTCAGGTTTTTATTTTCATCGCACTCCCGGATGCTTAAAAATAGCCGGTCGTAAGTGCAGTAACAATTGGGTAGCGGGGTGAAGCGGGTGTTACATTCTTTTGGGATGCCCGGCGGCGTTCCTGCAAAAGCGCAGGGGCTGTTTTTTCCGATTTTTTGTTCAACCGCGGTTACTTTCCAAAGCGAGTTGTTCAGACAACCCGTGTAATCATAAGGCGAAAGGACAATGGAGTTGGCGCAAACATTTACGATGTTGCTTTTTATCGTTGAGCGGCCATTGATGGTATGCTGGATGGTGGTACAACCGCCTCCTCCGCTGCCCTGGGTATTACATGGCGGACAATTGCCGCCGCAATCAATACCCGTTTCACCCCCGTTTTGAATACCGTCGGTACAGGTTGCCGGGCAATAAGTGTCTATAAAAAAATCGCCTGTAGACAAAGGGTCCAGCCAAAATGAAAAACCGCCAAATACCCAGGAAGAAGAAAATTTGCCGTAAAAATCCGATTCCCCGTTATCGGAGAAGGCGCCGGCACATTCCGAATTGCCGCCCTTTAACTGGCCGATCAAATGATGATTGCTGTTAAACAAACCGGAGCCCGAAGAGCCTTTGGCCGTTACCCCCTTGTCCCAGTCATTGACCCGCCAGGTATAATACACGGGATTAGGAACGCCGTAATCATAGGTGAAGGGAACCACCGGATCGTATTCAAAGGAGATTTTTTTTATGTGCCCCCGCGGATGGTGTATGCCGACGAAAGGGGGAGGGCCGGCCATATCTCTTCGATCCCACCCGGCATAACAAACGCCGAACGAACTGAGAACTGTTGCCGATGTATTGAGTTCCAATAATGCATAATCGCTTTTTAAAGGAGAATTATCTTCCGACAGTACCAGCGACCCGTAAACAGACTGGGTCGTAGACGCGCTGACATCCGAACCGTCGCTGTTGCAATTTTTTGACTGGTGATTGAAAAGAAACAGCCACGTACTGTTGTTGGATTGCGGGTTCTGGCTGAATCCTACACAGTGTTTGGCCGTCAGGAAAAGCGGCCGCCCGTCTTTTGCCGTGTTGTTGATCATGCTGCCCGAACAAATTCCCGACAATTTGTTGTCGTAATTATATTTTAGTATGATCGCAACGGCATTGATCTCTTTTTCCCAACCTTTCCCTTCGGGGCAGGAAACATTGATATGGCAGGGATCAAGCGCACTGAACTCGAACGGACTGGACCTTAAAAACACATCCGAATAAATGTGAATGATATCTTTTATAATCAACTCGCCTTCGAATTCCGCGTTGTATGGTTCATAATATTCTATGTAGATCGTGTTCCCTTCAATCCATTGCGTTCCAAATTGTATTGCCTGCGAGCTGTCCCGGTTGTTGTTGTCGCTGGTAAAAGCGCCGAGGATCATCGTTTTGTCTTTATTATAAAAGAATAATGTTGCGCCTGCCGGCAAATGAAACTTGCTGAAATAAAACTGCATGCCATAAGCCGTGGCGGAAGTAACCGGTAAAAGCCACAGCCTGCCTTGGTCGGGCAGTACCTCCAAAGTGCCCGAAGATTTAACGTCAATGGTCATTTCAATTCCTTTGCCGTAGAAATTATATTTGCAATCCTTGCAATCCAGGGTCTTTGCTATGGAATCGGCGTACATTTCGAGCGATGAACTATCCTGTGCGGGCAAAGAAACCGCATTATTGAAAGCCCGAAGGTCTAATGCCCTGTGTATGCTCATTGGAACGCCTGGGCGGGAAACCTGTCCAAAAAGGAATGTCGCCAGTAGTGCGTTGATCGCTATTAAGATGATATTTTTTTTCATAAAAAGGGAGTTATTTCAAGTCCTTAATTTCCTTTTCCAATGCTTCGATCCTTTTGTTTTGTTCAATAATATAAAGGGTTAACTCTTCAATTTTCTGCATTTGTAATTGAAGTAAACGGCCGACATCGGCGCCATTCGTTTCAATTTCAATAGCCGCGGGAATTTCGGGCAAATGCCCTTTTTCCCTGATATGTTGTTCTACCTGCTGCAACGGCATCAGTTGGTAATCGTCATAAAAAACAAAATCGCTCCATCCTGTTTCGACTACCACTTTTTTTGCCCTGACAAAACCGTTTACGGCCAGTTTGTATCCGGCAGTATTGGTCGTGCCGATACCTACATTACCATCCACCGCGTTGATCGTCATCAGTAATGCCCCCGCGGCGCCATCCATGAAATTGAACGCCGCCGGTCTTTGGTTGGAATTCACGTAAAAATTAAAAGAGCCTTTCGGATCCGGGTCGAGTGAAATGCCGCGCCGCGTTGGCGCCTGATTGTTGCCCAGTATTTCCAGGCCGCTAAAGCCGTTGCCCTGGTTCCCTGCACCGCTGATATTATAGTTTGCCAGGGCAACGTCGCCGTTCACGCTCAGCAGTTTATACGGGTTGGCGTTTCCAATGCCAATATTGCCGTTTGCGCTGATACGCATGCGTTCCGTTTTGCCATTGGTATTATCCACGTTGAAAAGCAAGCCGGACGGATGGGGCGCCCGGACGTCGATATTGCCGGCCCCGCCGTAAAAAAGCCGCATTCCATTCTGGTTCTTTTCAATGACGCCGCCCAGATAAAGTGTCGCGCTTTGTTTTGCGATAACAGCGCCGGAAGCAAAGTTCTCCAGGAATAAATTGCCGTTCCGGATATGGATGTGCTGGCTTGGCGTGGAAACGCCAAGACCGATAAATCCGGTTCGGTATATGGGCGCATTGGTATTGTTGGGGCCTGTCCATTGCTGGGAGAATACCGGCAGGGCGCCCTGCGCGAGCAGCAGCCCCGCGAGCATCATGTTGTAAATGGGTCTTTTTTGCATTTTTAACTGCGTTTTGCTTGACAATTTATTTGTATTTACTCTACCACTATGATAGAGCCTGTAAAATGTTGCCCCCAGGCATTGCTGATCCGGAAGAAATACAAACCGCCCTGTAATTCCTGCCTCCGGAATTCAAATGATTGCCCTGTGAACCGCTCCGTTCGAACCGGGCGGCCTGCCGCGTCATACAATTCGAATACCTTGGCGCCTTCTATGGACTCTACCACCTCGAAAATGGCGGCATCGCGGGTGGGGTTGCCCAGTACCCGCCAGCGTGCTTTGCCGCGAACCGGTTCGTCGGTTCTGACCAACAATTTGCCTATGGTGTGCCACACGGTATTGGTGATGATCGGCGGATTGAAATCGAAAATGATATCCGCCGTGTTCTCGATCAGCGTCCCGGCGGGCAGATCCGGTTTTTGGGCAATTGAAAAACTGAAAAAGCCGTGGGAAGCCGGTTCGTTCACGTTCGAGTCGGGCAGCGCGATCGGGAAAAACAGCACTTCCAGCGTATCGCCGCCCCGGATTTCCCAGGTGTTCGGGTGCGAAGCAAAAAGCGGGCGGAAGGTGTTCAAGTCCAGACGAGGCGACAAAATATCGCGCAGCAGCACCCGGCGGGCGGTGTCGTTGCCGGTATTTTGAAAATCGATGGTGTAGATCAGCGGGTAATTGGCTTCCAGGAAATGCGCCTGACCCGCGCCCACCGGCACCGCCGTTTTCTGGTTTGGGTCGAAGGCCCCGACCACCTCGCGGCAGTCGAAATCGTATTCCGGCGGGCCCTTGTCGAGCCAGAAGGCGTTGATCATGCCATTCGTTAATCCGCCGCAGTGTTCGAGGGCGGTGGCGGTCAGGCTGCCGTCGTTGAATTTGCTCGCTTCCACGCGGTAAGTCGCGCCATTGGCCGGCAGGTCGATGGTCAGTGATTCCTGGGCGGCCAGGTTAAAGCCGGCGCTGTCGATGGGCGTGGTGTTTTGGTACACCACGTAGCGGTGGGGCGCCACCGTGGGCGCGTCGCCGATGTTTTTCAGCACAAACCGGACGATGGTGTCACCCACGCATTGCGGAAAAATTTTGATTTCGGAAAACGAAACAGGCGTGGTGGGGCAGGGTAGCAGGGTGCGGGCCGAGGCCTCGAAGCAAAGCGTGCGTTGAAAAAGGAAGTAATTACAATTGGAACGGAAGCGAATTTTTATCTCCAGTGCGGTCAATGCTTCGATGTTGCCGAGGTCAAAATACAGCGTGTCGCCGGCCTGATTTGCGATAGGCGGATCGCTTGCCATTATGTCAATTTCCAGGGGTTTGATCAGCATGGCCTGAACCGATTCGGCTACCGTACTGCCCGCATTTTTTACTGAAACGGCCATATCCTGTACGACTAAGCAGTTGTGCAACTCGGAGGGCAGGCCCAACGTGACTTCCAGTTGCGGGCAATCCAACTGACCGGGCAGGAGCAACAGCGC
>CALEYM010000811.1 GCA_937926185.1 uncultured Bacteroidota bacterium
GACAAGTTTTCCTCGTCGCGCTTTGGTGCAAATTACGTATCCTCCTACTTTTCATCTGGTACACCTGCCGTCTGAACGGCGGGCGAAAGGGCTGGTTAAACGGGGTCGTTGGTTAGTGTTTCATTCGGAACAGGTGTCTTCGGTTTGGTTGTAGCGGGGCCGGTTGATTGGGGTTTTGGTTAGTGTTTCATTCGGTTGGTTCCGGTATGTAACAGGGTAGTTAAAATCGTAAAATGCGCTGTCTCATCCCCTCCGCACCTCGCTCGGCGCCACCCCGAACGCCTCCTGAAACACCCGTGAAAAATAGTTCGGGCCGCCGAACCCTACGGCGTAGCTGACCTCGGTCACGTTCATGTCCGTCGTTTCCAGGAGTTCCTTAGCCTTTTCCAGCCGCAGCGAACGGATAAAGTCCGTCGCCGATTTGCCGGTCAGCGCCTTGAGTTTGCGGAAAAGGTTGGTCCGGCTCATGTTCAGCGCTTTGCACAGTTGGGGCATGCCGAAGTCTTCGTCGGCCATTTTGGCTTCCACGATGCCGAGTGCCTTTTGCAGGAACAGATCGTCTGCGCTTTGGGCCCCGCCCTGAATTGCCGGCCGCAGGCTACCGGCCTGCTGAAAACGCGCCTGCAGGCGCCGGCGCAGTTCGATGAGTTTTTCCAGCCGGATCAGCAGTTCTTCCCGGTCGAAGGGTTTGGGCAGGTAAACGTCCGCACCCCGTGTCAGTCCCTCGATTTTGGAGGCATGGTCGGCTTTGGCGGTCAGCAGGACGATGGGGATATGGCTCGTGCGCTCGTCGGTTTTCAGGATGCGGCACAGTTCGAAGCCGTCCATTTCGGGCATCATCACGTCGCTGATGACGATGTCGGGTACGAGGCGAAAAGCGGCTTCCATACCTTCCCTGCCGTTTTTCGCCTTGTGCACCTGGTAATCCGCCGCGAGCAGGGAGCCGATATAGTGTACCACGTCGGGGTTGTCTTCCACCAGTAGCAGACGGGGTCGGTCGGTGGGAAGCAGGGGCTTATCGGTGGGCAGGACGCCGGGCGCCGCTTCCGCCCCCGCTTTCATTTCCGGATTTTCGATGAAAAAGTATTCCGGATCAAACGCCTGCCGCTCCGCCGCGCGCGTAACGGGCAACGTCACCGTAAAGGTGGCGCCTTCGCCGGGGCAGCTTTCCACGCTGACCTGGCCGCCGAGCAGATGAACCAGTTCTTTGGCAAGCGTCAGCCCGATTCCGGCGCCTTCTGCCTGCCGCGTAGCCCCCGAGGACTCGGGGCTCGCCTGGTAAAAGCGGTCGAAAATGAGGGGCAGCTGGTCCGGCGGGATGCCCTGCCCGGTGTCCTCGACCTGCAAAATGAGCGGGTCGCCGGTTTTTACGCGTAACGTCACCCTACCCTTTTCGGGCGTGAATTTTATGGCATTGGAAAGCAGGTTGGACACGATTTTTTGCAACTTGTCGGGGTCGTAATCCATCCGGAATACCTCGGTGTCGGTTTCAAACCTAAGTTCGATTTTCCTGCCGTCGGCCAGCGAGCGGAAGGATTCGAGCAGGTATTTCAGAAACAAAACGACGTTGCCTTGTATCAGATTCAAATGCAGCGAACCGGCTTCCACTTTTGCCAGATCGAGCATTTGATTCACTAAGTTGAGCAGCTGCCGCCCCTGCCGGCGAATGGCTGCGAGGCCGCCTTTTTGTTTTACCGCGGCCTGTTTTTCGAGTTGCGCGGCTTCGCCCAGAATGACGGTAAGCGGCGTGCGGAATTCGTGGGTGATATTGGTGTAAAGGCGGGATTTCACGGCGTCGAGTTCCTGCAGGCGTCGGGCCTCGGCCTGGGCGAGGTGGCGGCGGAGTTCGTAGCGACGGATGGCGAGCAACAAGGCAAGACCAGTGGCGATGTAAAACAGGTAAGCCCACCAGCTGTGGTACCAGGGTGGTAGAATGACCAGCCTGATGGATAGTCCTTCCGATTCATCGGTCCAAAAACCCTCGGCGTTGGCGGCTAGCACTTTGAAGGTGTAGGCGCCGGGCGAGAGGTTGGTGTAAGTGGCCCAGCGTTCGCGGCTGCCGGTTTCCACCCAGTCGGGTTCGAAACCCTCTAATTTGTGCCGGAACTTCACGTCGCCGGGGCGGAGGTGGTGCACGGCCGCAAACTCAAAGGTGAGCACTTTGGAATCGAAAGGCTGGCGGATTTCCTGCACCAGTTCCAGGGCTTGTCCCAGGCTGTGCGATTTGTTCAATACCTTGAAACCGGTCAGGTAAACGCGGGGGCGGATGGTGTCTTTCCGGATTTTCTCCGGCTCGAAAACGTGTATGCCGCTTTTGCCGCCAAACATCACCCGCCCGTCGCGGGTAAGGGTGGCATTTATATACAAAAAGCCTTCGCTTTCTTTCCTGGCGCTGAAACACTCGAAAGTCCGCCCGTCCCAGCGGCAGATTTTTCGCCCCGACGTGAACCACACGTTACCCCGCCCGTCGGGAACGATGCTGCCAGCGCCCGCGACGGGAAATCCGTTCGAGCGGTTCCAGAAAAACTGGGTGTTCCGCCGGGTGTCAATGATGAGCATGCCCATAGAGGTCGCCAGCCAAAGCGTGTCTTTTGATACTCGTTTTAAATGATTTGTTCCGACATAGTCAGGCCGTTTGGCGGGGTCGGGTTCGGCGGAGAATTTGCCGCTTGTCCGGTCAAAACGGATCACGATGTTTCTGTCGTTTGCCCGTGTGACACACCAGATATTCCCTTCGTCGTCTTGTTCGATAGAGCCGATTGATTCTTTGTCCAACCAGGGCAAGTCCTTTTTTGGAAAAAACCAGTTTCGTTGAAAGGTAAACCGGTCGACGCTGCACAGTCCGATTTGCGATGAAAACCAAAGCAGTCTGTTGTCCAAACGGTCCGGCAAAATGAAAAGCCCCACGGCCAACCGCAAGGAATCATCCACGAATACGTTTTGCCCTTGTTTCGAGCCTTTCGGGAAACGGTATAAGCCCTTGGTCAGGGTAAGCACCCAGACGTTGCCGTCGGCATCGGTGCAAAAATGTTTGATTTCTTCATCGGCCACATCGAGTGCGGGTTGGAGCACAATTTCGAATGCGCCGCCCAATTCGGCGCAATAACCCAGTCCGCTGTTGATCATTCGGAACCAAAACCCTCCTACGGAATCCTGCATGAGCCGGAGAGAAGCGTTGTCCTGGTCGGGTGTGTCGCCCACGACTTTGTAAAATGGCAACGCCCGGTTGACTGCCAGTTCGATTTTGGCCAACCCGTTGTACCCACCCGCCCAAAGGTTGCCGAAACGGTCGGCGGCTACAACGTTTATAACCTGGTAAAAGGGCGCCGGCGGTCCCGAGGCAGATGCTATGCTGCCACCGTGCGACCACTCCCAGATTTGTCCTGATATCGCAAGCCAAAGATGTTTTTGGCGGTCAAATGCAAGCGCGGAGAGCCGTTTACCGGCTTTTTCAGGAAGTGGAATTTGACTGAATCGTTCATTTTGTGTCTCAAAAATCCACAACCCTGTCGAAGTTGCCAGCCAAAGCGTGTCGCCGCCGGCGGTTTCCGCGTCCGAAATCCGGAAACCCAGAGCGTTGTTTTTTGCCCCTGCACCTGGAGCAAGACGCCGGAAGGAAAAATCAGGTTGCACCCGCCAAAGCCCTCCGGAAGTGGCGGCATAAATGCGCCCCCGGCGGTCTTCCACGATGGAAAAAATACCTTCCGCCAATTGCCATTTCGGGGGAAAATCGTGCCCTTCGAACACCTTGACGGGTTCGGCGCCGGGGCTTTTCACCACGTATAGATTGGTTTCAGTGCCGATCCATAGCCTGCCCGCGGCGTCCATATACAAATCATATACGATCGAAGCGCCGCCGGTTGGTGTGACGAATTTTCCCTTGAAACAAGGAACGATTTTATCTGTCTGCCGCTCGTACCGGAAAAGCCCGTTGGTCGAGCCGATCCATAAGTCCCGGTTTTTGTCCTCCAAAATGGCATACACCGTGCCCAGACTGATTTTAGCCGAATCGGCGGATTCGGGACGCCAGGCTTTCGATTCGTAGCCGTCGTATTTGAACAACCCGCCGTTGCCGCCGTGCCAGATGAAGCCGTAACTGTCTTCCAGAATGGCGCGGGTGATGTTTTTGGAGATCACTTCCGGGGATGTTTGGAGGGCGAGCGTCATTTTTTGAGCCTGTACCGGCGGGAGGATCGGCAGGCAAAATAACAGCGCCCCCGCGAGTCGGCGGAAGCGCGAAAACCAATGCAGGACGTGTAGGCGCAGATTTGATTTTTTGCCCGATAAAAGTAAGCCAATCAAATAAATTGCCACTGATTTCTGCGTAACATCTGCGCAAACACTTCTGCGTAACATCTGTGTGAAATTTGTCGCGTTTGGCGACACGTAGATTAATTTCACACAGATGTTACACAGAAGTGTTTGCGCAGATGTTACGCAGAATTTTAGTCAAACGCAAAAAGCCCCGGCGACGCATCGCCGGGGCCGCTTCACAGGGGAAAGAACCCCGGTGGATTACTGCTTAATAGACCTTCCCGCATAAGCCCGCTCATTCGCCGTTACTTTCAGCGTGTGCATTCCTGTCATCAATTCCGGCAAATCGGCACCTCCCCGGCCGGCAGTGATAAACATCTTAAAGGACGGAGGATGCCTACTGTTCCTTCAGCAGCAGCAAATGCCGCATGATCTGCACATCGTCGGCTTCCAGCACGCAAATGAAAAGGGAGTTTTTGAGCGGCGCGATTTGAAACGCTACTTCGTGATTACCCTCGCCGACTTCCTTATCAATCAAGGTACGGATAAAGCGAGCGGCAATATCATATACGTTGATTTTTACCCTCGACCGTCTGGGAACGAAGAAAGGGATAGTAGTTTTGTCTGAAAATGGGTTAGGGTAGTTTTGGCCGAGCGCGAATCCCGGATTTTTTACAGGAGTAGTATCCGAGGTGGAAACAGTAGTCTTGGTCCATTTCCAGACTCTTTTACCTGCCGCAAACGCCAACGTGTCGTTAACTTTCCGGAAACGGTTGAAATTTGCCAGGAAGGTGGCGGGTTGCCAGGCTTCTCCACCGTCAGTGGTCGAATAGGCGCCATCGGGGCCGATCCAGCCGGTGTTTTTATCCACGAAGCCGATACCCTGAAACCATGGCGCATCGTCATCAATAAATTTCTCTTGCCAGGTGACGCCTTGGTCGGTGGTCTTCAGGACGAACACGGAATCCAGGTCATAGCTTTCAACAGAAACATACCCTACACTATCGGTAGGAAAGGTGATTTTCCAGCACGTTGTAGGGTTTCTCAGACTTTCATGTTGAATTTGCCAGGATTGTCCGCCATCGGTCGTACGAAGAATGACGGCAAAGGAATCTCCGAAACCGGTTCCAGGCTCTCCGGTGTAGCCTACCACGATTCCCGTGTCAGGTGAAAAAAAATAGCAATCGATCATACCGGCCACTATGCCTGACATATCAGTTGAATGCCAGGATGCGCCGCCATCCGCAGTTTTCAAAACGAAAGCGGGGCCATGCACCCTTCCAACGGCATAAATGACCGACTCATTGACGACGCTTATACCGCAGATGCCAGTGGGCCGGGTTCCTGTGATATTGGTAACGGGTTGCCAGTTCAGGCCGCTATTCATCGTTTGATACAGTGGAAAGGTATCGGTGGTCGGCGCCCAACTATCAGGTCCCAGATTGCCTGCCCAGCCTTTTTGCCCGTTGGCAAAGCCGACGGAACGGAAGGCAGTCGGGCTGTTCAAAACCTGTCCTTGCCAAGTCGTGCCGCCATTGATAGTTCGGAATATGTAGCCGTCCACGTTGACCAGCCAGCCGGTGTCGGGATTGACGAAGAAAATATCGTCGTGCCGAAACTGCGCATTGGGTGAGCCGGGCAACAGTTTCCACTGCTGGGCGTGTATCATATCGAGCACGCAAAAAGCAAAAAGGAGAAGAGTGATTTTCTTTTTCATGGCATGAGTAGTTGGTTTGAAAAACTATTGATGTACGCCACAAAAATGGGCTGGTACGCGGCAGCCGCGCGTGCACTGACGTTGCAAAAACGTGCACGGATGTTGCAAAAAATGGAAATCATGCGCAGATTTTGTTTTTTAAATTATTTGTTTTAAATTAAAACAATTTGTAGGTTTGCGCTTCTTATCTCCTGAAAACGATGGTTAAGAATGTGTATAGCCTCCGGCAAAACGATGATGCTACCCAATTCGTCTTTTTCAGCGAAGGCCGCAAGGGAAGGATAATGAAAGCCGTTATCATTAGTCCTTACGACGGCAACCGTTGGAATCTCGCTTTTGGCGACGTTCAACCCGATGGCGAGATAAATGATTCAGTATTAACCAATAATCAAGATATTGCCAGAGTAATTGGCACAGTAGCCCAGGCAGCCTTGTTATTTTCAGGAAAATACCCGGAAAGAACTTTGGTTATCTTTCCGGTAGACGAAAAACGAAGATGGCTGTACAATCTGGTGTTCCGCCGCCGCCTGATGGAAATACGGTCGTTTTTTGAGATTCGAGGCAAGCGAGGGCATTTATGGGAAGATTACAAACCGACAATGAATTACGATGCGTTTGAAATTGTCCGGAAACTCCGGTAACTTTGAATTTCAGAATTTACAGCCGTGAAGGATAAACAAAAAGTAATATCTACAACTGACTTTTTCGCCAGGCATAAGGATACGATTCCTTATGTGAGATCTTATTTGCTCGCTCAGCAGGACAATATATCTGCCAAGATCAGGCAAATTCGGGATACCCAACCTGATTTGCCGTTGACCAAAGTTGTCACTGGCATATTAAATGAACTGCCTGAAAATATGGCTCCGCGTTTAGTTCGGGAGCTTACCCTCTTTATCATAGAAGAATGGGAAAAAGTTTCTTCGGGAGCCTTCGAAGAGCCATCCGGTTCAGCGGCTGCTTCCCCTATTATATCCTGATCCAGCGAATTACCAATATTACAAAAGCTAAAAGGCACAGCAAATTTCCGAGTCGCGTGCGGCAGTAAAATGGTGTTTGCAAAAAACTATTGCTTCATAAACCGCCCAGCATACACCCGCTCGCCCGAAACCGCCCGCAACACATATAGCCCGGCAGGCCAGCTTCCCACTTCAATCGTTTGATTGCCGGTTGCCGTTTGGCGGTACCACAGCCTGCCCTGAAGGTCGAAGAGGCCAATCTCCCATACCCCGGCTTCATTCACCTGAATTTGTAATGCTTCATGCACAGGATTCGGATAAACCCCTATAGCGGGGCCTTCGACGGGCAATTCTTCAGCGGGTGAAACCAGGCAAGCCATTTGTATTTCCGCTTTGTTTTTGCAGCCCGGAGCGTTTCCAACAATGGCGGCAGGGAAGGATGTGTTGACGTAAGCGCAAACGGGCGGGATGTCGCATGCGGCGAGTTTGGGGTTATATTGAAGTATCAGTTCCTTTATCGAAGCATAATCCAGACTGTCCAGCCCGGTGAGGCTTGCCAGGTTTTTGTTGTAACTAATCTCCAGCTTGTATTTAAAGCCGGGCCCCGGGCCCAATCTTTTTAAATGCTCCAGGCCGTTCAAGGATTGGAGGGAATCATTAGCGGAAATACGTACATCCGCGCCTGTAAAATGCACCTTATTCAATCCGGTAAGGGCGCTCAGGGCGCCGTTTTGGCGAATAACCAGGGCGTCGGAAAGCGATTGAATCTGCACGGGGCCGTCTAAGGAAGTCAACGCGTCATTGTTCGCGACTTCAAATTTTCCGCCGATGTGTTCAAGATTTTCCAAACCCATTAAAGATGACAGTGCAACATTGCTGGTAAGATAAAACTGGCCGCCGATCGTTTGCAGCGCCTCCAACCCAGCCAGTGACTCGATGCCGTTGTTTTCAACCCGGAGATTACCGCCGATTGATTGCAGGCTGTCCAGCCCGGCCAAAGACGTCAGGGCGATATTTCCATTAACAAATACATCGCCCGGCATCGATTTCAAGTTTTCCAGTCCGTTTAAAGAGGTCAGAGCATTGTTTTCTTCTACCTGTAGATTTCCTCCGATGGAATCAATGTTTTCCAATCCGCTTAAAGAACCCAGCGTGGAATTTTCTCTAATTGCCAAATCGCCCTCGACATATCCGATATTTTGTAACGGGGTCAATGTGTTCATGGCATCATTGCCAATAATCCAGATCGATCCGATTCGGCGCAGGTTTTCTAAACCGCTCAGGGAAGTAAGGGCATCATTATCTGCAATAACCAGTGATGACAAAGAATCTATTTGGTGCAGGCCATTCAGATTTGCCAAAAGTTTATTCCCACTAATACTTACTTGGCTTGCATAACTGCCCCAGCTTGTTTTAAGTTGTTTTATTCCCTTAAGGTTGCTCAAGGCATCAATGTTCAGCAGTGCCGGGTTTCCGTTTATTCCCAAGTGGCCTTCGTACAAATATTGGAGACTGTCGAGGCCGTTCAGGTTAGCCAGCTGTTCGTTTTCGTTGATGTAGAGGTATCCGGTGACTGTTTTCAGGTTGTCTAAACCACTCAAGTTTTGGATCTTATCGTTTTGACTGATCTCCAACCCATAAGCGAGGTACGCTCCTCCTTCATCCTCGTAAAGGTAGCCACCCTCCACATTCGCCAGATTTTGCAAACCCGCAAGATTTTGAAGATTGCCGTTCTTCCCGATGTACAGTGAATTGATGCTTGAAAGTGAATCCAATCCTTTAAGGTTGGGCAGGGTATCGTTCTCTGCTATACTCAGGTATGCATCGCCAGCATTTCCAAAACGATCGCCAAATCCTTCCAGACTTTGCAGATTGTCATTGTCCTGAATAACTACAATGCCGCCTTCAAGTCCATCCAACCCTTGGAGACTGAGCAAATTGATATTGTGCTGAATCTTTAATTCTCCAAAAGGAAAGACACAGCAGAATCCATCATAAGCTAAACCCCCAACTTTTTGCAGAAACTCAAAACCTTCCAGCGTCGTCAGGGCATCATTATCGGCAACAAGAACATTCATCCAGGGGGTAGCCATCCTGGTCAATGGGTTGCCCAAACCTTTCAGATTAAGCAATTGATCGTTATTTTGAATAACCAGTGATTCTGGAGTAAAATTGGCCGAAAATCCACCAAAAGTATAGATACTATCCAAACCAGATAAGGTAGTTAAAACCTGATTTCCGGTGATGAGAATACTTTTTTTGACGAAACGTATACTGGCGAGCGCCGACAGATCGGTAATATCTAAAGATGTCCCGATGCGAAGACTCCCCAGAATGCTGTCGCAATTGGGATAATTGAGCAAAAAATTGTCCACCTGCCCTTGTGTGGAAAACGTGACGTCGCCCGTCGGGCATTGCGCTGCCAGCCAATGGCAGCAGGCAAGGGAAAGCAGGAGGGAAAAGGTTGTTTTTTTCATGGCGTACCTGTTTGGTTCGAAAAATTAAAGTTGTACGCCACAAAAATGGGCCTATTCGAGGCCGTCGCGCGTGCACTGTCGTTGCAAAAACGTGCACGGATGTTGCAAAAACGCCGCGCAGCGGCTTTCCAAAAACAAAAAGTTGCCGTACTTTTGGAAAAAAATACAACCGCATGTTGTCCCCTTTTCCCGGTATGAACCCCTGGCTCGAAGGCTACCTGTGGCCCGACCTGCACCACGAACTGGCCAGCAGCATCCGCAAACAACTGGCGCCGCAGGTGAAGCCAAACTATGTGGTGCGCATCGACACGTATGCCATCCGGGATATAGTGCCGGGAGAAGAAGTGGGTATTTTCTACCCGGATGTGGAAATTTTAAAAAAGCCCACCCGGCCACCCGGCGATTTACTGGCTGAACCGGCAGCAGCCTACGGCACGATCACGCCGCCGACCCTAAGTTTCCCAACCCGGCTGAGTGTTGAGGTCCGGGTTCCGTTGGTGGAAATCCGGGACAAAGGCAACAACCAACTGATCACGGCCATTGAAATCCTGTCGCCGGCCAACAAGCGCAATCCCGGCCTGATACAATACCGGGAAAAGAGAGAAATGCTGTATGCCAACGGCGTTCACTTGCTCGAAATTGACTTGTTGCGCCGGGGCCAACGCCCGGCCACTTACCCCGCCCTGCCTGCCTGGGCGCATTATTTCGTGATGCTGGTGCGGGCCGACCAAACGCAGACACAAGTCTGGGCCTTAACCGTGCGCGACACCTTGCCCGTACTGCCCGTCCCACTGAAATCACCCGAAGCGGATATCCGGCTCGACCTCGGCCAGGCGCTCTCCGATGCCGTCGCGCCAGGCGATTACGACGAGACGATCAACTACCGGGAAGAACCGCCGCCACCGGCTTTTTCCGCCGAAGACCAGGAGTGGCTGCAAACCGTATTGCGGGGAAGGAGCTTGATCCCCTGATTTTGCCGTTACTCCAAACCCAAAAAGCGCGACAAGTTGCCTCGTCGCGCCCGGTTTTAAATGTTGTGTTTGAAAAGAAACTACCCTTTTACAAACCGCCCCGCGTACGCCCGCTCGCCCGCCAGCACTTTCACCGCGTATATGCCCGGCGTTAAATCTCTCACATCAACCAATTGCCCCCCTGTTAAAAACGTGCGGTTTGTCAATTTACCCTGGCTGTCAAATATGCTGATGTCCATAGGTTGGAAAATGAGCTCCGGCAGTTGAACAGCAATAAAATCAGAAGCGGGATTGGGCGAAAACCCGGGACGACACTTTGCCAGCTTTGCCCGCCATTCGTACTTCTGAAAATACGTTTGCTGGTTCCAAACCAAAGGGTATCGCCCAATATTTCCAACCAGTTTTGTGGGCAGGCCACGCCCCAATATTCGTCGTTGAAAAAGTTGGGAATTGAATGCGCCGACCAGGTAGTTCCTCCGTTTGTCGTCTTGCCCGACTTGCCGGGCCAAACGCCTACGTAATGCCCAAACAATATTTTCATCCACCGCCGATAAGTCAACGATGCCAAAACTATAGGGCAAAATACCTTGCCACAAAATTGGGCCTGTGCGCACCAACCGCGCGTCCACTGGTGTTGCAAAAACGTGCACTGATGTTGCAAAGGCGCTGAAATTTCTCAATACAACATGCCGAATACCCACAGCGGCAGGACGTTGCCCGCGGCATATTCCAGTTCGTTGCGCACCACGAACGCGTCGGGTTGAGCGCCGAGTTGGGTGGCGGTTTTACCGGGGCCGCCGATTTCAAAAGTCCAGCGCTCGTCAAGCCGAAAATCGCCTTTAGGGGGAGCGGTGACGTGGTGCAAGGGTTGTACCTGACTCAGGAAAAACGTTTCCCGCAGGTTGCCCAGATTCGGGTCGGCCGGATGCAGGGCGTAGGCGAGGTTGGTATTGTTGAGATAGACCTTTTCGGGTTTGCGAAGCAGTCCGAGTCCGGCTCCAGGCGCTTGTATCAAACGAATCAACCGCGCTTGTTCGAGATAAAGCAGGTAGTTGAGCACGGAGTTGCGGTGAATGTCGGCTTCCTGCGCCAGCTTGCTCAGATTTGGCTGGTAGGGAACATTTGCCGACAAAATGAACAGCAACTGCAGCAGTTTACGCGCGTTCCGCGGGTCGAAGCCCTGCAATTGCGCCATGTCGTATTCGACCACCTGCCGGATCAGCTGTTGCAACCGTATATGGTAGCCCTCCCTGTCTTCCCGGGAAAAAGGGTAATAGCCATAAGCCAGGTAGTTGCGGAATTGTTCCAGGGGCCTGAAGTCCGGCGGCAGGGCGTCGCGCCAACCTGCGCCGGGGGGCAGAATGTCGGCCAGAGACAGCGCCGGCCCCTGAAAATATCCGTTGAAAACCAGAAACTCCCGGTAAGAGAGCCCTGCCAGTTCATGCAGCAGCGCCCGCCGGCTGAGGTCGGTCTCTTCCCGGGCAAGGTCAATGATGGAAGATCCGGTGAAGACAATATGGAGTTGGGGATAGAAATCGTACAGGTTTTTGATTTCCCTGGCCCAGCCGGGGTATTTATGCACCTCGTCAAGGAAAGCGTACCGCCCGCCCAGCCGGTAAAATTGTTCAAGAGTGGGCGCCAACGCATGGTTTGTAAAAAACAGATCGTCGAGGGAAAAATAGGCCGCCTGGGTGGCCGGTAATCCGAGTTCGCGCAGACGCTGGAGCAGCAGGGTGGTTTTTCCCGTACCCCGGGCGCCCTTGATGCCGGTTAGCCGGTTGGCCCAGTTGATCGCCGGCAAAGCATGCCGGCGAAACGCCATTGGCGTACGGCGTACCAAAGTGTCCGATTTAATCAGCAATTGCTCCATTTGCACATTTATTTGTGCAAAAATATGAATTATTTGCACATCTATTTGTGCAAATGTGTAAAATAA